>JBFEPU010000297.1:0-3567 GCA_041549915.1 Anaerolineae bacterium
ATCCTCACCTGCACTTGCCTTGTCTCGCCTCGTCTTGGCGCCGAGACAAGGTCGACACCCAGTCGTGCAATCGCCTGGGCAAGGAGACGAGGCAGCGCAGCTACAAGTGTCGCTGCGGTGCGGTCGGGGCGGCGGTGGTTGGCGCGTCCTCGTTCAGCGTGACACAGAAGGACTTGCTCTCAGGAGCTTGGAGAGCTCCTGGACACCGCACAGCGCACCATTGACATGGCCCCTCAGAATGTGCTATAATAGCGCCAGTCACACAGCAGGCTCTGTACCTACACATCTCCGATTGATTGCTCCAACTGGTTGCCGGCTGGGCCTCAGTATATTCTGCCCCGGCATCTGTTCTTGGCGCTGCCAATCCTTCTCCTCGGTGCACGGAGTGTTCAAGCGTCCATGTCAATGCACAGCGAACGCGACAGGCACAGCTCGGCCTGTCGGCGTCCAACCAGCTGCTGAGGTAGCTAAATGACCAAAGCCAGTCCCCAGCCCAAAAAGCCCCTGGATCCAATGCAGGAACTGATGGAAAAAGCTGAGGAGCAGGGCTACCTGACCGTCGATGACGTGCTCGAGCTGTTCCCAGAGGCGGACAAGAACCTCCCCCAGATCGAGGATCTGATGATGTTCCTGTACGATGAGGGCATTGAGATTATCAGCAATGAAGGGAACGGAGACAAGCGGGCCTTGCCAAAACCACCTAACCAGGAGGAGGAAGAAGAGGAGGAGGACGAGGAGAAGGAAGAGCCAGAGCGGGCTGTCGACCTGAGCGGCATCAGCAGCGATGACTCTATCAGCCTGTACTTGAAACAGATGGCCGTGGTGCCTCTGCTCACGCGCGAAGAAGAAGGGCACCTGGCCAGGCAGATGGAACGCGGCGAGATCGCGCTGCGGCGCCTGCAGAGAGGTAGTCAGAGCCCCAAGCTGCGCGAGCGCTACTCACGGTACGCCGAGGTTGGGGAGCGCGCCAGATCTCACCTGATCAAGGCCAACACGCGACTGGTGGTCAGCATTGCCAAGCGCTACATGGGCCAGGGCGTCCCGTTCCTGGATCTGATTCAGGAGGGCAATCTGGGCCTGATGAAAGCCGTGGACAAGTTTGACTACCGCCGCGGCTGCAAGTTCAGCACCTACGCCACGTGGTGGATCCGCCAAAGCATCACCCGCGCCCTCGCCCAGCAAGGCCGGGTCATCCGGCTGCCATCGCACGTTGGGGACCGGATCCGCAAGGTATACCGCACCGTGCAGCAGTTGGAGCAGAGACAGGGGCAGCGGCCCACGCTGAAGGAAATCGCCGCGTACTTGGGTCTCAACCCGGCCCGCGTTCACTGGCTGATCAAGGTCTCGCGCCGGCCGCTCTCACTGGAGAAGCCGGTCGGCGAGGAGCAGGACAGCGAGCTGGGTGAATTCATCGAGGATGAGGACAGCCCCACGCCCCCCGACATGGCCTCGCAGCACTTGCTCGCCCAAGAGGTTGAGAGCATACTCTCCACCCTGACCCCCCGTGAGGCGCGCATCCTGCGCCTGCGCTTCGGGCTGCAGGACGGGCACGCCTACACACTGAAAGAGGTGGGCGCCAAGTTTGGCCTGACGCGCGAGCGCATCCGCCAGATCGAGCGCCAGGCGCTGCGCCGGCTGCGCCATCCCAGCCGCAGCCGCCACCTGCGCAGCTTTATGCTCTAGGAGCATCCGGCCCTCTGAGGTCAGGCAGCTCTGGAAGCTCCCTGCCCCTCCGGCACGGCACATGCCACCCGAGCACACCCCACACTACAACGACATCACGAACAAGATCCTCCGCGCTGCCCGGGCGGTGCACCACAAGGTGGGCCCAGGCCACAAAGAGCAGCTATACCAGGACCTGCTCATCGAGAAGATCCTCGCGATTGGCTTGGCGGTACAAGCCGCCCGCGCCTTTGAGGTCTCTATCGATGGCCGGAGGAGCGGCTGGCTCTACCCGGATTTGGTGGTGAATGACACCGTGATCGTGGAGTGCAAGGTGGCACCGCAGTGGCTCACCGACGCTGAAGTGGTTCAGGTGCTCACCTACCTGGCCGTCAGCGGGCTGCCGGTTGGGCTGCTGCTCAACTTCGGTCAGGCGCGGCTCGAGTCCAGGCGGGTCTTGCCGCCCAAGCGCGCCGACCAGTGGGTGCGCCACGTAGCCCCGCACCTGCGCCGAAGACGGTGGTGATGGACCACAACGGTTGACAACGGTTGACAACGGATACAAGAACGGACAAACGGACTGGGTGCGCTTGGCGCCCGGATGTCCGCTTGTCCGCGGTTCTGCCGCTGACAGCGCTGCTGCCTAGAGGAAGGCATGCCTCTGGTTGAGGACGCGCCGCACAGCGACATCACGTACAAGATCATTGGCTCTGCACTGGCGGTTCATCACCGGATCGGACCTGGTCACAAGGAGCGAGTGTACCAGCATATGCTGACCGATGAAATGGTCGCCCGTGGGCTATGCGTTGAAGCGGAGAGGGCAGTTGAGATTGTCGTGGATGAGAAGGTCTATGGCCTGCTCTACTTGGATCATCTGGTCAACGAGTCGGTCGTCGTGGAATGCAAGTCCCTGTCGCACCTGCTCACGAAGGAGGAGGTTGCCCAAGTGATCACCTACCTTGCCGCGACCAGGCTGCCCGTTGGGCTGCTGTTGAACTTCGGGCGGAGGCGTCTCGAGTTTAAGCGCATCTTGCGACCCAAGAAGCTGGATGACTGGCAACAGTACATCGCGCCATACCTCTGGCGGACGAAGAACTGACAACGGACACAAGAACGGACAAACGGACCGAGCCTGCGCCGGCCAGTTGTGTATCCGTTTGTCCGTTGCCCATCCGCTGACAGATATCGACGACAGGCTCAGCGGGTGCCTCACGCGACTCAGGGAGTGCGTCTGGCGGTACACCGCAGACGGACGCACCGGTCACTGACGCCGCGTGTCCATTTGTCCGATTTCCGTCCGCTGACCACCGCTGCACGAACAGGAGGCCAACCGATATGCAATCGTCCCAACGTCTGAACTGGCTGCGCCGCATTCTGCTGGTGAAGGTCGCCCTGTGCTTCCTGGTCTGGGGGCTGCCGGCTCTCCTGGCTCCGCCGGCCCTGCTGCCGCTCCTTGGCCTGAGCGTTCCTGAGGACCCACTGCTCCTGCGCTCGTTTGGCGCGCTGGTCATCACGATGGGCGTGGCTTATTGGTATGCGTATCAAGACCCGGTCAAGAATGTGGCCATCCTCAAAGTGGGCCTGGTGGACAACGGCCTGGCGGCCCTGGCCGTGCTGCTCAGCGCCGTCACGACGGGAGCAAGCAGCTGGTTTGCCTGGCTGTCAGCCGGCCTGACCGCGTTCTTCTTTGCAGCCCTCGCCTTGCTCATGCCCCGTGAGCATGCAGCCTAGCCGGGCACGCTGCCGGCAGCGGGGTTTCAACCTAGGAGACTGGGGTCGCTATTAGTGCCTATCCGAACACTCAGCTGAGGCGGCTCCCACGCCGCCGGTTTGCCGGGCATGCCCCTCCACACAGCGGAGGGATGCTACGTGATGAGCCCGGCCCGCTGTTTTCGGATAGGTACC
>JBFEPU010000298.1:0-3560 GCA_041549915.1 Anaerolineae bacterium
ATACGTCTCCCTAGCCGAAGCACAGCAGGAGGCCAAGCGGCTGCACGGATCAGCTGCCATCGGCGCAGCACGATCCAACGCCACAGGCCTGGTGCTGCGCCGCGTGAAGTGAAGGCGCGGCCGCTGGCTGCCAAGCAGCACACGCTATCTCGAAAACCGTCCGGAGGTTCACTATGCGTAGAGCAGTGATTGCGATATCGTTCGCCTTTGCCGTAGCACTGGCGGTCGTCGTAGGCAACCGCATGAGCACCGAAGCCATGGCTGTCGTGGTCGGTGTCGTGTGTGGCGTGGCCGCCGGCATACCCATGAGCATGCTCATCCTGCTCGCCCTGAACCGGCGCGACAGACAGACTGAGGACCTTGGCTATGGGCAACTTGGCAGGCGGAGTGCTTCATACCCACCGGTGGTGGTCATCCAGGGCGGATCACCCATGCCGAGTCAGGTGACGCCACCCTACTACTCGGCTCCAGTTGCGACACCGGAGCCCGCGCAGCGGCCGTTCCGCATTATCGGTGAAGAGTGAGGGATGCCATGATCTTGCGTTTGAGCCATCGCGACAAGTCTCGCGTCGACAACGAGCCCATTGAGATCAAAGAACGCCGCTACGGCTTTGTACCGCAGTCCTTCTTGTGGCACGGACACCGGTATCGTGTCCACGCTGTGGAACGCTGTTGGACGGTGGGCAAGCGACGCCGGGACGGAGGTCGGCTGTGCTTTCTCCTTCGCTGCGCCGAGGGGACCTTCGAGGTACACCAGAATCTGGCGACAAACACCTGGCATTTGACGCAAGCGCGCTGGCACTCGAGGCAGCGAGCGGACAGGTGCAGTGACTAAGCCCTTGTTGTGGAGTTTGGCATGAAGATGGGTCTACTGTGGTTTGATGACAACCCCAACTTGCCGGTTGCGAAGAAAATTGAAAAGGCGGCGCGACGTTACCGACAGAGGGTCGGAAGATCACCGAACGTCTGCTATGTGCACCCACAAACCCTAGCGGGCGCCTCGGCGATGCCCACCCGCGTGCAGGTGATCGAGTCGGCCAGCATACAGCCCAACTACTTTTGGATCGGAGTAAAATCGCGCTAGGCTCAGCCGGCAACCAGCCAGTTCCAGTTGCTTCCGCATCCGGGCCAGGCGCAAGCTGGCCCTGTCAGGGCTTGCCCTCGAAACGGTAGCCCACTCCGCGCACCGTACGCAAGTACAGCGGTTGATCGGGTTTGTCCTCAATCTTGTGTCGGATCCAGCTTACGTGTACGTACAGTGTGCGCAGGTCATCCAGAAAATCTGTGTTCCAGACGCTCTTCATCAGCACTTTGTGCGTTAACACCTTCCCCGGATTCTTCATAAAGACCCGGAGGAACAGGAACTCTTTCGGTGTCAGGCGATAGCGCCGCTTCCCTTTGCTCAGGCTGTGGTTCTTTAGATCGAGGGTCAGACTCCCAGAACGCAGCACGCTTGGCTTGTGTCTCCGCGGTCTTCGTCTCCGCTTGAGGGCCTCCTCGACCGCCTTGAGCAGTTCGCGGAAGACCACTGGCTTGATCAAGCACTCGACGCCCTCGATATCCTCGAGTTCGGCAGACGCCTCGGTGAGCGCAATGATGGGGGCGGTCGTTGCATCGCGCAGAAAGCGGCACGTCTCGGCTGCCTCTGCCGCAGCCGCAGGAGCTTCCAGCAGCACCAGGCTTGCCCTGTGCCTCCGGCTTCGCTTGAGCGCTTCGTCGTGCCCCAGTACAGAGATGTTGTAGCCCTTGCGCAGCAGACTATTGCCCAACAAGCCAGTGATGAGGCCCTCGGTCTCGATGATGAGGATTTCCTTAGCCATGGTCCGCGTGCCTCCGGACACCGGGGGACCGGGCATTGGCGCGCTGGAAGCAAATGTGCATCGTCAAGGCTACTTCTCACAGGATGCAACTATTATACCGCAGTGTTCAGTTCTGTGCAACAGCCCCCAAGTGAAGGAGTTGGAACGTGCATCAGTCGCTCGATGAAGATGCCACATGTGGTGCAACGGCCGCTGGCCGCCCACTATCTCTTGTGGCAAAGCCAAACAACACTGGACTCTTAGGACTCTCGAGTGAATTGGGGTTTGTGCACATCAATAACGCCCGCACCAGGAGGACGCAAGCTTAGCTGAAGGGCACGAGGCGAATTGACTTGAACGCGAAACGCGGATATCATAGGAGGGTCCGGCACCGCCAGCCGGTGTTATTCAAGTCGCAAGACCCACAGCACCGAGGTATGGATGATGAAGAATAAAGAGCGCCGTTTGCCCCTTCCTCCAACCGATATCGTGACTGCGGTAGTTGCTACGCTGGCCTTTGTCTTCATCCTGGCGTTTGGTGGGAAGGCGCTGGAAAGTCATCGCCTGCAACGGCACAATGCCATGCTGCGCGCGGAGATAGCGGCGTTGGAACAGCAGCGGAACGAACTCGAGCAGCGTCTTCAGTACGTCGAGTCGCCGGAGTACGTGGAAAGAGTCGCCCGCGAGGAATACCGGTGGACCAAGCCCGGCGAGAACCTCGTGATCCCCATCTATCGGCGCCGTTCGCTGCCGGCGGCCACACCAACGCCGGTTCAATCTTCCAACGAGACGGTCGTCACGCGGTCGGCCTCGCACTGGTCGGAGTGGTGGGAGCTGCTTACAGGCTCATTTGACTAGCGTCTCCGTTTTCGGTATAATACATGCTAACGACGCGGGGTGGAGCAGTGGCAGCTCGTTGGGCTCATAACCCAAAGGTCACAGGTTCGAGTCCTGTCCCCGCTACTTCCTTTTCTGGCCCGATGGCGGCGTAGCTCAGCGGTAGAGCAGGGGACTCATAAGCCCTTGGTCACTGGTTCAAGTCCAGTCGCCGCCACCAATCGCAACCTGTAGGGCTATATGCGGAAGCGCCTACTACCCGTAGTGGTAGGAAGGCGCTTTTGCTGTGTTCGACACAAGGAGAGACCAAGGGATGCGGCTTGTTCGCCAGACTCCTCTGAGCGGCGACGTTGCGGCCTTGGTCCTGGATCGAACGGCGCGGGGACTCTGGGCGCACGGTGCATGTCGTGCATCGCTGCCGTAACAACTTCGGGTTGCGGCGCTTGCTGCCCCCATCTGGCGAGCGTATGCCCTTCCCAATATCCGGGAATCGTCCTCAGCAGGGCCTTGTGAAACGGATGGCTTGAACCGGTATTCGGCCCGGCCGCGGAAGTGGCAGCCATCCAGGCGGTCCCGAGCTCGAGATTCAGCGACGTCAGTGCTTCTCTTGCCGCCTCGACCGGAAAGGCACGGGAATGCTCAGAATCAGACGGTGATCAGCTCGGGGGACAGGCCCATCTCCTGCAGCTGGTACTCAATCTCCTGGCGATAGATTGGGTTCATCACGATGACGACATCTGGTTGATACTGCCGCAAAAAGTCCGGAGCCACAATCTCTTGCCCGGCGCCTGCCAGGTACGTGCCGTGTTTGTGGGGGTTGATGTCGACCACATACTCGATCTCAGCTTGGAGATTGAGTGTGGTCAGGAATGCAACAGCTTTCGAACCTCCTCCCCAGAGGACCGCCCGCCGTCCGCTTCGTTG
>JBFEPU010000299.1:0-3499 GCA_041549915.1 Anaerolineae bacterium
ACAGGATTTCGCCGGACTCTTGTGGCTCGGCAATCGCGTGCCGGTAGCCGCGCGCTGTTGCGGCCATGAACCGCCGAATCAGATCCGGCTTGTTCTCTATGGTCGTCTCACCAGCGATGATCACTGGGGTGTAGTAGTCTGGCACACAGCTGCCATACAAGGGCAGGGTGCTCAGTTGGACGCCCATAATCTCTGCCTGCACGCCATCCCAGGCCATGAATATCCAAGCGAGGTCTACGCGCCTGCCAATGAGTGCCGGAAAGGCCTCAAAGCCCACGTCGATGAACTCGACAGTTTCAATGTCGCCGCCGTCGCAGGCCATGAGCTGGCCAAGAATCGGCCGCTCAATGGGCAGCCCGTAGGATGCGTAGCGCTTCCCGTCGACGTCCCTAGCTCGCTGGATGCCGGTCTCGGCCAAGGAGGCGAACGCCGACGTGTTGTGCTGGATGATGGCCGCAAGAGATACCACCGGTATGCCGTTGGAGCGAGCGATGGTCACTTCCTCCTGGAAGCTCACGCCAAAGTCGGTGTTGCCGAATGCGACCTGCTTTAGCGCGGCCGCAGGATCCGAAGGGATCTGGATCTCCAGAGCGATTCCTTCTTCGGCGTACCATCCCTTTTCCAAAGCCACATAGAAGCCGGTGTGGTTGGTGTTCGGAACCCAGTCCAGAGACAGGATAGCCCTTGTCGGTTGTGGAGTTGCGGTGTGTGCAAGTGTTGGCACGGCGGCCGGCAGTGGTGTCGGGGTAGGTGCAGGAGCGGCACAATTGACCAGCAAGGCAGCGAGCAGCACCGCTGCAGCAATAGGCCTACATTTGCTTAACATATTTCACCTCCTCCCTGATTCTCTCACTGTCCATTCACGAGCGTATCTCTTCCCAGCGTTCCTCGCGTGTAGTGGTGTAGTACCATGGCAGCGCCAGCCTTTCGATCACCGCCACCGCCAGGAAGAGAATGATACTCAGCATGGAGCTTATGGTGATGGCGGCAAAGACCCAGTCGGTGCGAAACGAGTTGGAGGCGCGCAGCATGAACACGCCCAACCCCCTGCTCGCGCCAACCCATTCACCGATAATGGCGCCGATCACGCTGTACGTGACGGCGATCTTGACACCGGAGAACATCGCGGGCAGAGCCCCGGGCACACGCACCTTGAGGAACACCTGGCTGCGAGTGGCTCCCATGGCCTGCAGGAGCGCCAGCAACTCCGGGTCGGCGGAGCGCAGCCCATCCGCGCTGGTGACAACGATGGGGAAGAAGCAGACCAAGGCGACCACGATGATCTTGGGCCAGATCGTGTAGCCCAGCCAGATCACCAGAAGCGGAGCGATGGTCATGATAGGCACGGTCTGCGTCACCACCAGCAGTGGGTACAGCGAGCGGCGCAAGAAGGACGACAGGTCAATCGCCACCGCCAGCAGCAGTCCGACCAGCAGCGCGATGCCAAACCCGATCAGCGTCTCACGCAGCGTCTGCTGAATGTGCCCGCTGAGCAAGCCCCGGGCTTCGATCCCAGCGGCCACCACGCGCGACGGCGAGGGGAGCAGGTACGTCTCGATGCGCCACAGCCAGGTTGCGGACTGCCACGCTGCGAGGAACAGGCCCGCCAACATCAGCGGTGGCAGGGCGTTGCGGGCAGCTTGTCCCGCACTCTGTCTCCATCCTCTACCCAACATCGGCACTCCCCTCTTGCGGTTGCATTGGCGGGGAACCACTGGACACACTGACGACCATTGCTGCCCCCCATGTTCAGCCACTGCCTGAAATGTGTGGCCGAGTGCGGTCAACACGACCGCGGTGTCCCCCGCCAGGAGTGTGCTCACGGTCCCAGCAGGCAGCCTAGGTCGTGGGCGTGGAAGGCGTCCCACTCTGCTGGATAGCAGGTGTGACGTCGTCCCGATCCTGTCGATAAACGCTGACTCGCGCTCCTACTCCCGTTTCCGTACCCGACCAACCAGCAGAGCCCCGAACGGTTTGAGTGCTGCGCGGCCGAGCCGCTCGAGGCCCCACGCCCAACCCAGGCCAGTGCCGTGCGGCCCGACAAAGACCGAGCTGCTCCACGTCACGCGGCCCAGACCGTCGAGCAGGCCAACGAACTCCCACGGATAGAAAAAGTGCGCATGGGAGAAGGGAGTCTTCTGTCTCCTGCTCTCAAGTCGGCGAGCCCAGGCCCAAGGGCTCAGCGCATTGAGCACTGCGACGACCAGCCGTCCCCCATGACGCAGCGCTCGCCACATCTCCCGTACGGCCCGCTGAGGATGGGCGACGAACTCCAGCGTCGTAGCCGAGAACACCAGGTCGAACGATTCCGTGGCCACCGGCAGTGCGGCCGCGTCGCCCTGAAGCAGGTGCACTGCCGTTCCCTTGCCCTGTGCAGCTGCCAGCATGGGTGTGGAGACATCGATTCCCACAACCATCCCCCCACAGGCTGCCAGGTCGAAGGCAAAGTGGCCAGTGCCGGTGCCCACGTCCAGCACCAGTTCGTCCCTGTGCGGCGCGGAGAACTGGTACAGCAAATCCTTCTCCAGCTGATCCACGATTCGGCCCAGTGGCATCTCAAACCACGAGTCGTAAACCGACGCTACGCCGTCAAATGCTCGCTCTGATGGTGGTCTCTCGGCGCACCTCATGCCCATTATCTCCGTGTTTGGCACGGTACAAAACAATAGCCGCCGACCCAGATGCGGCCAGCGGCTCTCTTTACGCGATTCGCTTCCCTACGCTAGCATTATCTAGGTCAGGTCAGAGGGGTCGATGGCTCCACGCCAATCCTCTCAGCCGGCGATGCCGGGCTCCCCCAGCGAGGTACCTTTCTGTCAGGTGCATCCATTCTACCACCGAGTAGAGAAAGGGTCAAATGGTATGCAATGCCATTCTCCACGGATGATGTCGGTGCCTGGTGCCGAATCGTCAACGGTTGGCGGTCTTTGGTGCGCCAGGGGGCTCTTCTCTATCCCATTTCATGTCACCCCCTCCACTCTGCTTGCTTTCTGAGGCGCGTGCAATTGGGTACAATATAGCGTGGTCGCATGGACTGTCGTCGGTAAGCCGGATGGCTGCATG
Organism: Anaerolineae bacterium; assembly: GCA_041549915.1. GTDB lineage: Bacteria > Chloroflexota > Anaerolineae > UBA2200 > UBA2200 > JBFEPU01. The sequence continues at coordinate 3,064 of JBFEPU010000299.1, forward strand.
CAATCTGAAAGCCACCGGTCTCAGCTGGCGATGGCTGTGGCAGGCTGTGCTGCTCGACGCCCCCAGCTCATTTCGCCCTGCGGCAACTGGCTTGTCCTGCATCGTACGGTCGGTGAGATGTCCCTTGGCCGAGGGACGTTGCAGACCTGCGGTGTAGATGGCGTCAAGAATGTGAACCAATACATGGCACCGGTACGTTTGGTGATCCTCTGACGAGGTACCTCCGTGGATGCAATCGTACTAGACCGTCTTCCCTTCGAGCTGGACATGAAAGTGCTGCGCCAGCGGCTGCGAATCGAGAGCGTGAGTCCCTATCTTGGCGATCTGAGGCACCTTCTGGACGAAGCCAGAGCAGTCGCCAGGCCGAAGGCCCTCTATCGGGTGGCTTTCGTTGAAGCCAAGCAGGATGATTATGTTGTGATCGAGGGCGTTCGGC
>JBFEPU010000300.1:0-3455 GCA_041549915.1 Anaerolineae bacterium
GAACCCGCCTAGCACCAAGACCAGCACTGCGATCACACCCAGTGCCAGCGCCTCGCCGAGAGACAGCGAACGTACTGCCATCTGGAGGCGATACATGGTATCAGCTCTCGATCTCTCACAAAGCGCACGAAATGCGGGCAATAGATTCCCCCTTGCGCCTCGGCCTCGCTGCCCAGCATCCCTCTTTGCTTACACGCAGCAACAGAACCTTGAGCATCCCGTCTACCACCCAAAGGCGGCACACCTTGGAGCGCCAGAGGTTGCCGACAGCTAGCTCGCGCAGACCCAAGGCATTGAGGAGAGCGGCATGCGGTCCGGCGTCATCCCTTCGCTGCATTCTCCGGTGTGCCATCGTTCAGCAATCCCCTTCGCAAAGCATAGCGCACCAACCCCGCACGGCTCTTGAGGCCCAGTTTGCGCATCATTCGGCCCCGATATGTCTCTATTGTCTTCACGCTGAGATACAATTCGCTGGCAATCTGCCTGTTGGTATGGCCCAAAGCCACCAGGCGCAGAACCTCCTTCTCTCGTTCGCTCAAGAGATCATAGCTGTCCTGCTGAGCTCGCTCTTCGCCCGGCTTGCGCAACAGGTCTCCGAGAAGGACTTTGGTGAGAGAAGGGTACACAAAGACCTCACCACGATGTACGGCCCGGATCGCCACCGCGAGCTCAGTGTCCGCTGCCCGCTTCACGACATAGCCGGTAGCCCCAGCTTCCATCATCTGCCGCAGATACTCTTCGTCATTGTGCATGGTCAGCACCAGTACCTTGGTCTGGGGAAGGCGATCCCTGATGGCACGCGTAGCAGCCAGCCCGCTCATCCCGCCCATGGTGATATCCATCAAAACAACGTCTGGCTGCAGCTTCAGACTGCGTTCCAGCGCCTCTGCACCATCGCCTGCCTCACCCACCACCTCCATGTCGGGCTCTGCGTTGAGGAGCAGGCGAAGCCCCGATCGCAACACTGCGTGGTCATCAGCCAACAGAAGACGGATCTTCTCCATCGTTGCCACCCTTCTGATGCAAAGGGATTTCGACGAACACCGCCGTGCCAGTCCCCGGGCTGGACTCGATGGTCACAGTCCCTCCAAGCAGGGAGGCCCGTTCCTGCATCCCGTACAGACCGAGATTACTGCTGCGCAGCGGTGATCCCATCACTTCGGCCACATCGAATCCCTGCCCGTCGTCTTCCACCACCACAACGGCCGAAGAGCCGCGCTTCTCCAACAGCACACTGACAGTCTTCGCCTGCGCATGCCTGGCCGAGTTGATGAGAGCCTCCTGCACGATCCGGTAGATGGCTGTCTCCACTGCAGGAGGAAGCCGCTGGCTGCCGACGCCTACCACCTGCAAGTCCACGGGCACACGAAACCGACGCTCATAGTCCCTGCAATAGTGCCGCAGCCCGGCCACCAAACCCAGGTCATCCAACACGCTCGGCCTCAGCTCTAGAGCCAGGTCATGCACCTTGTCCAGAGTCCGCGCCGCTTCAGCCTTGAGATCCGACAGGTAGGCTTGAACCTCTGTCAACGACCCCAGCTGCTCCAACGCCTGAAGTCTCACGATGAGCGAGGTCAGCGCTTGGCTGGTCTCGTCGTGGAGTTCCCGGGCAATCCGTCTGCGTTCATCTTCCTGAACGGCAATCACCCTCTCTAGAAGTTGCCTCCGCAGATCTTCCTTTTGGCGCAGCTCCTCGTACAGCCTGACGTTCTCGACGGCGATGCCAATCTGCTGGCCAATGCTTACCAACAGCTCCGACGTGTCTGGACCGAACTCATGCGCACTCATGGAATCCTCGCCCACCAGACTCATAACGCCCAGGACCTGATCCTTGGAGATAAGCGGGACGCAGGCACGCCGGAGCGGACTGTCTCCTGGCAAGTGCAGGGTCTCGGCGCACGGCCACTGCGACATATCCAGGAGCACGTCAAACTGTGCCTGCCCGGAGACAGCCGGGCACACGCAGTGCTCCCAAGGCGCAGCCGAATCTACTTGCTCCACCTCACGGGCGAGATTCTGGTACACTGCCAGCTCATGCCGGCCACTCTGATCGTTACGTAACACGATCCACCCAGCCTGCAGCTTCATCAGATCCAGGACTTTTTCAAGGGCGCTGGACAGAATCTCCTCCAGCTCCAAAGACCGGCTAACGGTGTCTGCTATTGCGTTGAGCGCTGCTAGCTTCTCTGCCTGAGCCTGCAGCTCTCCGGTTCGTTGCTGCAAGCTCTGCTCCAGCTTCTGCTTCTCTTTCAGGCCAGCCGCCATACGGTTGAAAGAGCGTGCCAACTCGCCGATTTCGTCTGACTGCGCGATGTTCATCGTCTGCTCGAGATTGCCGCGGCTGATCTGCCGGATGGCGTCGAAGAACCGTTCGAGCCGGCTGAGAACCATCTGGCTCATCATGACGTTGACAATCAGCAGGATGACAAGTATGGATCCGGCTGACACGAGGAGACTGTTTCGACGGACCATGGCAAGCTGCCGGTCCATGCTGGCCATGGGGAGGTCGGTGATCAGAATACCGCTCACCATCTCACGCGGGTCATGACACGTCTGGCAACCCTCCTGGTTCTCTATAGCGTTAACATTGCGGAAGACCCTGCCCACTTGCTGACTGCTCAGAATCACGCTCTCATTCCGACTAGCCGCCTCGTAGCGGTGGCACGCCTGGCAGGTGGGATCAGAGATGGGCATGGTTACCCCCACGCCCTCGCTTCCCGTTGCGAGCACCACCAATCCCTGTTTGTCCAGGACCCACAGATCAAGCACACCCTGCTGCTCGACGATGTCATCCATGATCTCTTGAACAAGGGAAAAGTCATTGATGAGCATTCCGTGCTGGAGGCTGCTCTTCACAATCTCGCCGGCGTTCGTAGCAGAGTCCTCCAGGTTCTCAAGGAGGACTTGGCGCTGCTGTGCATACTGCAGGGAGAAGAAGAGGGACAAAGCCGCCAGCAGCGGCACGAACAGCCCAAGAGTGATCTTGAATCGCAGACTGTGATAGAACCTGCTGGTCCTCATCGTTCTTGTGCGAGACCTGCTCTGCAGTGAGCAACCGGTAGGCCGAACTCACCGCCCCGACGGCAACGGAGGGATGATGCTGCAGCACAGATTCGGTGGAGCTCTCCATCTGGCAAGTAGCCTTTGCGGTGATGTTGGACAGCGGGCGAGAGCTGTCCAACGGCATGATCCGGATGGCTCACAGGATACCTTTCCTCACCAGCAGAGCGAAAGAGTCCACAAAGTGCTTCTGCAACCCCAGCTGCTGCGGCTGCACACCGAGGGCCAGAGCCATCAACTCAGTGATGTAGAAAACGGGAAGGCCCAGAGTCTCACCGAACTGTTCTTCGATCTGCTTCTGCCGCGCGTCGAGGTTCACGTGACACAGTGGACAGGCTACCACAACGGCCTCCGCGCCAACCGCCTTGGCGTTGCGCAGCACCTTCTCGGTCAAC
>JBFEPU010000301.1:0-3399 GCA_041549915.1 Anaerolineae bacterium
AGCGGTGGTCTCTCAACCGACAGCCAGAACACTACGGCGAAGATCTAAACATTAGCTCAATCAGATCCTCGAGAGGCTTGGAAGTGGCGTCAGTTGTAGCTGCGTCGACCCAGCACTCTTTGGCGTAATGCTTCAGAAGGAACCGGGTCGCGCTGTTGGCAGCAGCACGAATCGAGGCCAGTTGATGGACGATCTCGGCACAATCGCGTCGCTCCTCGACCATGCGCTGCACGCCGCGGGCCTGCCCCTCGATACGACGCAGCCGAGAGAGCATTTCCTGCTGCACTTTTTCAGAAAGACGTGTTTCTGTCACTTTGGAATCCTTGAGAGCCAACTGCTCTCATCTGCGAATGCTTCAGCCACCCGTCGGCGCACAAGAAGCGTCCGAGGCTGCAGCGCCAGCCGACGAACGAGGCGTGCCAAAGAGCGAGAGTGCCTTCTTCACACGCTGGCTTCCGCACCGCGGACAACAGAGCTCCTGCACTGCCGACATGGAGCGAAGGAACCTTTCAAACTGCTCACCACATTCATCACAGCGGTATTCATAAATGGGCATTAGCCTACTCCCTCGCGACCAACCCGGCGGTCCTTCACATTCCCGCGCCGGAGAGGATAGGGGCAATCCACTGGGTTCGTCGCTGATCCATCCTACTCGCTCGGCTCCAGGGCAGCGTCCAGCCTTTCAGCCATAGCCTGCTTCGGCCGCGCGCCCACCAAACGCTCCGCTTCCTCGCCTCCCTTGAAGATGATCAGGGTCGGGATGCTCATAACTCCGTACCGCCCAGCTGTGTCGGCATTCTCATCGACGTTCAGCTTGGCCACGACGGCGCGCCCGTCATAGTCGGCGGCCAACTCCTCAATGATTGTCTCGATGAGACGACAGGGGCCACACCACGCAGCCCAGAAATCCACCAGTACAGGTAGATCAGACTCGAGTACTTCCTTCTGGAAGGTCTCATCGGTGACGTGCAATGCCTCTTTGCCCATCTCTTTCTCCTTCTGTTTATTGGTTCAGGCCGATTGCGCCAAAGGGGCAGGCTGCGATGCACAGATCACAGCCGTAGCAGCGGCTGCCGTCAACGAACGGTGGCTCGTCCGGATCGAGCTGCACCAAAGCCTTACTCCGGCAGACAGACCGTGCCAAGCATCTGTCACAAGCCTGGCACAGCGCCACATTCACGCAAGGCACAGCTTGGATCTGCGCCTTTGCGCTCTGAATCACAGCCAGCATGTCGTGTGTCCTTCAGCCCCTGGGTACTACTGTACCCCCCTACGGTATATCCTACCACAGAAACGCAATCTTGTCAAATGACGCGCCGCGCACTACCTGGGGCTCAGATAGCATCCCGGCCAGGTCGGGATACCTGGGCAGTGGTACAACAACTTGAGAGGCTCGTGCCACCAAGCTTTGCTGTGAGCGGTGCCACGGATGTGCGGTGCGTGCACCTGCAAGCCGGCTCCGCGTTGGTCACGCGCTGGGCTTACAAAGAGAGACTAGACCGTGGAGGAGCACCAGCCTTGGGCGCTGCACTGGCCGGCACTGACGTAACGCCCAACGTCGACTGCCTCAACGGAGGCTTGGCCGAGACGTTCCGCTACAGAACCGCGGTCCACTGCTTTCCAGTCTCCGTCACCTTGTGCGACACCACGCTGTGCAACACAAGCCCAATGGCGGGCTCAACTGTCAGCGGTAGGCGCGAATGCGGTCGCGATTGCCGTAGGCGCCTCCGGCGTGTGCAAAGAGGTCAGCCAAGAATGCGAATATCAGCAAGAACCAGCCGAACCCGACGACCCCAGCCTCTGGTCGCCACACGATCAGGTACGCCAACGTCGTCCAGGGCAGGAACAAGAAGCCCAGCAACGGCCAGACAAAGTTGGGGAAAGTAGCAGCGAAACGGAGCGGTCTGAAAAGCCACCAGATCAATATCGCCGCGCGCGGGCCCAGCAAGAGCAGGATGGTGATAACACAGCACATTCTTTTCCCTCCTTGTGATGTTTCGGGCGTGCGGTCGGGCGGGGTACCCGTGTCTTGCTGCCGGACACGCTGCCCCCTGGCAGGAACGTGGCGGCGACAGACGTGAAACGCGTCGGCCCGATCACACTACAGACATCCATTCGGTCGGTCACACAGACTCCTCAATTGATTCAAGAGCCAGGAAGCCAGACAGCTCATCCGCACAACGCACCCCATCCACCAGAATGCCACAACTGGAAGCGGACTCTTCCTGTCAGCGTCCTGATGTCACACGGGCCCTTGCCCAGTGATTTCAGAGAGGCCTCCAGAGCAGCTTTCCAGCCTTCCTCCAGCCAGGGTTTTATCACCACCACCGAGTTTGGGTCTGATATGAGAGGACGAGCCGCGTCAGGGATGTTCGTGTCGGTCACAATAACTGAGACAAGCTGCGGAGGCGAGGTTGGGAAGTACACCGGATGAAGGTTATCGCTGATACCTTGAGGCGACCATGTTGGATCGGTGATGAAAACGAAAGTCGGAAGCGTATCACTCTGTTGTTCTTGTGCTTGCATCGCCATCCTCAGATACAGGGTTACTTCGTTTTGGTAGCGCTCCATGCGCAGGGGTGAGAGCGAATAGGCTTGGTACAGGTTCAGTCCAATGACTGCAGCCAGAATCACCAAGGTGAAAGTGGCCATCGGCCACCCCTTCCCAAGCAGTCCCCTGATCTGCCCCTGTATCCAGGTCAGGCCAACCGCAGCGAACAAGGCAAGCCAAGGGAGCAGCAGGAACATGCGCGTCGTCGGCGGCAGGCGAGCGCCATGAGAGGCGCCTACCAAGACAAGCAGCACGGCGAAAGTCAAGATGAGCACACGTGCGGGCCGCGTCCTGGGAACCAGCTTGAGGAGATAGGCCAAACCTACGATGACCAGTGCCGCACTCAGCGGGTCTAGGTGCGATGCCGCCACGAAGTGGCTCTCCTGGATGGCGTAGACAAAAGACCAGAAGGCATACACCAGTTGGCTGGCAAAACCGCCAGGCGCAGTTGCAGCGCCTTGCGCAGAGTCCAGGCTGCCAAGGAAGGTTCCCACTAGCTTGCTTTGCCAATAGTCAGGCTGGAGGAAAAGGTGGAATATGCAGAGCAGCGCAGAGACAAGAACGATCACCCAACCGCTTGCCGCACGCCTTGATCTGGGTGGAGCGTAGACAAGCAGGAGCAGACCAGGAATAGGAATGACGTACAGCGCAGCCGGGTAGACGTAGAAGCAAAGGCCTACGGCCAGCCCCAAAACAGCAAAGGCCAGCTGGCGCTTGGTGTTCAAGGCCCAGGTCGTGGCCCAGAGAGCCAGGGACATGGCGAATAGAGCCTGCAAGTTATTGTAGCCAATCTTGGCAAAGGTCATGAGGTAGTGCGAAGAAGCCAGGACAATGGAGGCCAGCAGTGC
>JBFEPU010000302.1:0-3372 GCA_041549915.1 Anaerolineae bacterium
GGAGATGCGCTCGACACGCCACTGCAAGACAGGCCGTGCACGCGATCAAGGCCCAGTTCGCAAATCTGGGAAAGGGTCTCCGGGTCTGGGTACGGTTGACCGTAATCACCATCCTGCCTTCTGAGTGATTATACGTTTACTTGGCGGCGGGGGCAAGCAACCTGCTTGCCGCGCGAAAAGACGATTTCTGACGCAGGCTTGTTGTGACCGCGGGCAACTCGTGATATAATCCCTGGACCACTCTCGCGAGACAGGAGGATATGGCGTGCCTACCTTCGAGACTGCAGAAGAAATGCAAGAGGTTCTGCGCGCGATGGCCGAGTTGCTGCGGGCCGATGCGGCGCTGCTTCGAGCGAGCAAGGGCAAGCACCTGACCATTGGCTACGAGTTCCCGGACCTGGATGTGTTCTTCTATACGAACTTCCTGGATGGAAGTGTCGAGGCTGGGCTGGACGAATGGGAAGACGCTGATATCCAGCTGACGATGGACAGCGACATCTTTGACGGGATGTTCACCGGCAGGGTGAACGCCGCCAAAGCGGCGATGAAAGGTGAGCTGGCCTTCTCTGGCAACGTCGCCTCCGCCATGCGCCTGCAGGGCCTGATGGATGACTTTAAGAGGCTCTATTTGCAGGCCAAGGGCCAGGCCCATTCGTAGGGCAGCGCCAGGCGTAAGCGATGAGACTCTTGGTGACAGCGCAGTTTGATGAGCAGGGGCTGACCACCTTGCGCCGCTACGGTGAGGTCGAATACAGCGGCTATGGCGAGCAGATGCGTGTCCTGGCTGGATCCAAGCTGGTCAAGGCACTGCAGGGCGTCAACGTTCTGGTCACCGAGGTTGATCAGGTCCGCAAGTATACCTTTCCCAAGGTACCCGACCTGCGGGTGATCTCCTGTTGTCGCGGCAGGCCAGTGAACATCGACATCGAGGCAGCCACAGAGCACGGTATCCCAGTGCTCACCACTCCGGGGCGAAATGCCGATGCTGTCGCTGACCTGACTGTGCTGCTGATGCTGGCGCTCTTGCGCCACTTTGGACCTCTATCTGGAATCTTGCGCCAGGAAGGCGACCCGCTGGAGAAACTGGCGCGTGTCTTTATGCACTACAAGGGTGCAGAGTTGTGGGAAAAGACCGTTGGTCTGGTGGGGCTGGGTGCAGTGGGAAGCGCGGTGGCAGCGCGGCTGAGCCCCTTTGGTGCTCACGTGGTTGCTTACGATCCATACGCGACAGCCGAGCAAGCCGGCAAAGTTGGTGTCTCTCTGCTCACCCTCGACGAACTGCTGCAGCAGGCCGACATCGTCAGCATGCACGCCGGGGTCACTCAAGAGACGACCGGTCTGATGGGTGAACGCGAGTTCGGGCTGATGAAACAGGGGGCCTACTTCGTCAACACAGCCCGCTCGGCGCTGACGGATGAAGGTGCGCTTTACCGCGCCCTGCGCGCCGGTCACCTGGCCGGCGCGGCGCTGGACGTTTTTGACGACGAGCCACCGTCGCCGGACAACCCCTTGCTCACGCTGGACTGCGTCATTGCCACGCCACACATGGGGGGAAGCACCGCGGAGGTCACCATCCATCAGTCGCGTATCGCCACGGCCGATCTGGTGCGCCTTTTCGAGGGTCAAGAGCCACTGCACTGCGCCAACCCGGAGACACTGGATGGTTTTCAGTGGTAGGGCCTGTCCCTCACAAGCGCTGCCGAACGACACTCCCACACAACGAGGCTGCTCATGAAACGTGACTGCGTCATTGCACTGGATGCCGGCAGCGGCTCCGGGCGAAGTGCTGTGTTCGACCTGAAGGGCAACCTACTGGGTGTGGCGGCAAAGGATTGGTCACCACGCGTCCCCGCGGACGAGCCACTGGGTGCGGAGTTCGAGCCGGGGGAGATGTGGGCGGTGCTGTGCCGCTTGACGCGCCAGGCGCTGGATCAGGCTGGGGTTGATCCCCGGGCGGTGCGGGCCATAAGCGCCACCAGCCAGCGGGATGGGGTCGTATTCCTCGACGCAGATGGTCGCGAGCTGCACTGCAGTACGAACCGCGACGCACGGGGCGTTCTGCATGCCGAGGATATCGCCCAGGAGTTCGGTGAGACCATCTACGCTGTCACCGGGCGCTGGCCATTGGGCCTCGACGCCGGCGCCCGCCTGTGGTGGTTTCGCCTTCACGCTCCGCAGGTGTTTGAGCGCGTTGCGCAGGTTTGTATGATCAGCGACTGGCTGACTTACCGTCTGTGTGGCGTAGTTGGCTCTGAGCCGACCAATGCCAGCTCTTCGATGCTCTTCGATGTGGTGGATTGCACCTGGTCCAACGAACTTGCCGAGTGCTTGGGCTACTCTTCCCAGCTGTACCCCGTCTGCTATCATCCCGGAGAGCAGGTGGGCGCGTTGACCGCGCAGGCGGCGGAGGCCCTGGGCCTGCCGCAGGGCATTCCAGTGGCCGCTGGCGCGGGCGACTCACAAGCTGCCGGTGTGGGGTGCGCGGCTTTTGAGGAGGGTGCGACCACGGTAATTGCCGGAACCACCATGCCCGTGCAAATGGTGCTTGCGCGCCCTGTCTTCGATGAACTCCACCGCCTGCATCTGGGTGCATATGCTATACCGGGGCGCTGGGTTCTGGAGAGCAACAGCGGGTTGGCCGGAATTGCCTATCGCTGGTTCTGCGAGGCATTTGTTGGCGAGGGTGCGGCAGCATACACTGCGCTGGAGGAGGAGATGCGCGAGGCCAGGCCGGGCGAGGTGCTGGCCGTGGTGGGTCCACAGGTCGCTGATTTCCGGGAATTGGCCTTCCCGCCCAAGTCGACATTCATCTTCCCGTTTCTGGGCGGCGTGGAGCGGGCGCCCAACCGCGGCGCGTTCGGCCGGTCCATCCTGGAGAACGTGGCCTACGCTGTGCGCGCTAACGTGGAACAGCTGGTCGAGATCAGCGGCCAAGATGTGACCAAGTTGAACGTGTGCGGCGGACTCGCAAGGTCTAGCCTCTTTGTGCAGATCGTTGCTGACGTATGTCAGCGGGCAGTACACGTACCGCTTGTACGGGAAGCGAGCTGCCTCGGAGCAGCGATCTGCGCCGCAGTGGGGGCAGGAGTCTACGCTGATGTGCCGTCAGCGGCCGAAGCCATGGTGCACTGGGAGCCAACTACAGAACCCAGTCCAGCGAACGCCAGGGCGTACAGAGGGCTTTACCGCAAGTGGATCAGGTTGGTCTCAAAAGCTCGCGGGCTGTGATCCAAAGACAATCCTTGGAAGGGTGTCAAACGGTATGTCAACAGAACGGGATTTGCGCAATGAGATCGTCGATGTCGTAGACGAGTTGTTCGCCATGGATATGATCACGTCCACAGGGGGCAACGTGTCAGCACGTATCCCGGA
>JBFEPU010000303.1:0-3359 GCA_041549915.1 Anaerolineae bacterium
ACCACGGCGACCAGCGCCATCACAGCGGTGGTCGCGGACCATGACCTTGCAAGGCTAGAGTATGAAGCTGCGAAGCCCTGGCCTGGAGCCTCCGACTCAGCGCCAGCGCGGGACGTTGTCTGCACTCAGCGGCTCGCTTTCACAATGTTGTCGATTCTGACCTGGATTCTCTCGTTCTCTGGGTGCGTCCCCGGAGTCTGCCAGTAGGCATGCAAGGCTCGTCCGTCCTGTCCAAGCTGCGACTGCCAGTCGCCCGGCCGCTCCGCCTTGCTCTTCACCGTCAAGAGAGCGCCGCTCAGGGCAACACCGGCCATCAGGCTCAGAGCTGTGGGCCCAACGCGGCTCAATAGAGGTGATCATCCCGCTAGTTGTCCCACCGCGGCAGAGAAACGAACAGGACATGCTGCTATTGTCGCCAATTGTGCAGCGGCCGATCCAGCAAATCCTCCACGTACGCGATGTCCGGCTCAAACTCGCGGATCAGCCTTTGTCTGGCCTCGGCGTCCAAGGTCGGCAAAGACTGCCAGGACCCTCCAAAGACAGAACGTTTCAAGCCCAGCCTCTTGGCCAGCTCAATCGGACCGTACAGCCGCCTCTCTCGCAACCAACTCCCACCCCGCTCGGCCAGCCGGGCCAAGGCCGGAACAGCGGCCATTCGGCGTGCCCCCACGCCTTCGCGTGCCCCCGGTGGGGGGGGAACTGCGCGAATGCCTAGAAAGTGATACACCCCATCCAGCACGGTGTGCGGAGAAGACGCGATATCTTCCAACAGAATGACATGGACCTGCGCACGCCCAAACGTCTGAATCCATTTCTTCAGGTACTTGCGATAGCGGCTGGACTCGAGAATCCTGGGCTCTGTCCGTGTCGCCTCCAGGAATCCGCCATTCACCACACCTCTGTTCTTGAAAAGCGCCCACAGAGAGAAGCTGCGCGCCGCAGGGTCGCGCAGATTCACTATGATGCGACAACGGGAGTTGTGCTCCCACAGTCTGGACACTGCCTGCGGCACGGCAAAAGCTCCTGGCCCCATCTCGGCGCACATTTGCCCCTCGTGCCAGTGTTGAAAGTGAGACCAATACCAGGCCCACCCTTTATCAAAGCGCGCATTCAAGAAAGCGGTCTCTTTGACGCCCTTGGGGAAACAGAGCTGGTCATGCTGTTGCAGACACGTATAGAGCCACGAGGTGCCCGTCCTCCGCGGCCCCGCGCCAAAGACCTCCAGGCGCATCGCTCAGCTCCGATCCAGTTTGGACGGCTTGCCCAGGTACTCTGCGGCAAATGCCGCGCTGATACCCAAAGCCAGTCCCAGAACCGCTCCGACTGCCAGATTGAAGAGTTTGTTGGGCGACGAGGGCCGCACGGGCACAACCGCGCGGGCGGCAATACTTACCTCACCCAACTCTAGCTGGCTGGCAATGCGCCGCTCATCCAGCTTGCGGGACAGAGCGAGATAGGACTCTTCAGCAAGGGTTCTGTCACGCACCAAGCGAGCCATTTGTGTCTGCGCTTGCTGCAGCTCACCTTGCGCGCCTAAGATCTCTTCTGGAATCTCTGCTCTGGCCTCAGCCAAGGCCCGCACTTTTGAATTCAGCGCATCAATGAGGCTATCCAAGTACTGCACCCGCTCAGACACACTGGCATCGAGTCCAGGAGCTGCCCCGAGGGAGATCTCGATCTGCGGCCCCAGCTCACGCTGTGCGCTCAGCGAGTTCAGCTCAGTCAGCAAGGCAGAGAGGTTGCTGGCCTGCCCCAATGAAGCTGTCCCCACAGCCTCCAGCTGCTGCTTGAGGCTCCGCGCATCCTGCAACGCCAACTGGATGTTGGTTTCAGCAGTGATATAGCTGGCCAGTGCGGCCGACTGAGAGGCAATCGTCTGGCTCAACACCAGCGTTGGATTGATCTTCTGATACTCATCAACTGCTTGCTCCAAGGCATGCAGCTTCTGTTCAGCAACGGCAGTCTGCTCCTCCAGGCGCTGCACATCCTCACCCGAGAGGCCATACAACGCTCTGATGTATGCAACGAACTCCGAAGCCCAGGTGTTGGCAACGTCGGCAGCCACCTGCGGGTCCGTGTATCGCACCGTGAGCTGCATGACGCTTTGGTCAGCGCCAGCAGATATGGAACACACAGCGCCAAGACTCTCAGCGGAGCGCAGTTCGGCCGGCAACCCGTCGCCCAGGCCCTGGATGACCGCCAGCAACAGTTCAGCGTTCTTGGCCACTGCCGCATATGCTCTGGTCGAAGCCTTAACATCCAGAACTGACTGGATCCGGGGGTCAAAGTTGAGGCGATAGCTCGGCGTAGTGGCTACTGCGGTGGCCGTGGCTGCATAGATCGGCGGCAACACGAGAAAGCTGATGAGCGCTGCGATCAGCACCGATCCGACGGTCAAGCCGCCGATCTTCCTCCAGTGTTTCATGATCAGTGCAGAATACTGGCGCAGGTTGAATTCTTGCTCCATCGTTGATCCTTCGTCCATTTGAACTGCCCTCCAATACATTTCCCCTGACCCGGCACGCAGCACTGCCGACAGCCGACCGCGCAGGTCTCCCAGGCCGGTCAGAGCGCCACATCCGAAGCCGCTGGCAAGCCGAGCGCCGATTAGAGACAGTATAATCAATACAGTTATAGATCAAAAGCCAGGTGGGACCGAATTGTGCCAGCAGGTGCAACACCCGAGACCCAGGCTCTCACAACCCCTCAGCTCACCCCCGGCCTGGCGTTCAGCGCACGCGCCCCACAGCCGCCGTTCGTCGTGGAAGCCTATTGACTCCAGCACGTCTGTTTCAGGCCGGGCTGCTGGCACTGGGTATTCAGTGCACCGCTGGCAACCGCCAGCCGGTCCATCTCAGAACTCGGTACAAGGGGAGGGGAAGGTAGCAGAAGCGGGTTGGCTGCATGGTGACCCCATCATGTGTTCGAAAAGACAGCCTATTCCGAGCATTCGGCGGCGTGAACGTGGTTGATAACCTCGTGACATCATACCACGTTCCGCCTATGTTCATGATGAGCAGGCCAAAAGCCCGCAGCCTGTTTGCCAATTCGGCACTCGAATGCTGCGAGGGATCATCGATCTTCCGGATTCGCTGGAAATCCCGCAGTGAGAAGTAGCTGCCCTCACCAACTTGCGGCCTTCCCGCTTCCCGGTTCACCAGCATCTCCAGAAAGCGAGGGGTTTCCTCCGCCGCCGCAAGCGCCTTCTCTTGCTCCAGGTCAGCTATTCTGGCATCCGGCCTGATAGCTACCATACCCTGAAGCAGTATGTGACCTTTGTCGAGTGCCTCACTCATACAGTGAAAGGTGAAGCCGGTCTCTCTGTCGCCGTGGTAGACCGACCAGTTTGTGGCCTTCCG
>JBFEPU010000304.1:0-3353 GCA_041549915.1 Anaerolineae bacterium
CGCTAGCCTGTTGCGCAGCAGCAACCAGAAACCCGGTATCTGCCAGATACCGGGTTTCTGAGCCTACCAACAAGGCGATGGCTCTCATACGCGAGTCTCCTTTGTCCACGGGTGAAAACCGTGGTAGAATTCTCTAGCCAATGGCGAAACGGGTTGGGATCGAAGGATATTGGTTGACCCAGCACGCTCGAAGCCAGATGGCCCGCCGTCAGGTCAGCGAGTCCGACGTTGCCAAGGTTCTGACCGCGCCAGAGCAAATCGAACAAGTGCGGGAAGGCCGCGTCGTGTACCAGTCTCGAGTGGCGTTTGGCGAACCATCCAAGAGCGGCCTGCTTCGAGTGTTCGTTGACATTGACCGGGAGCCACCGGAAGTGGTGACGGTGTACCGTACGAGCAGGATCGCCAAGTACTGGAGGGATGAACCGTGAAGGTGATATACGATCGTGAGACCGATACCCTGACCGTTGTCTTTTCTGATGGTCCCGTTGCCGAGAGCGACGAAGACAAGCCAGGCGTGATCTTGGACTATGACGCCTCAGGCAATCTGGTCTCCCTTGAAATCCTTGACGCTTCGCGACGCGTTACCCTGCCTAGTCGCATCGAGTATCAGGTGGCCATGTCGCAGTAGCTTGGGAGAAAAAGTCTGCTACATTCACTGCGCTAGCTTGTTGCGCAGCAGCAACCAGAAACCCGGTATCTGCCAGATACCGGGTTTCTTAGCTTGCCTAGCCTACGCGCGCGGAACCTTGATCTCGAGGTCCGAAAGCGGGTACGACGAGCAGGGGTGGATGTAACCGAGCTGCCTGTCGGCGGCCCTGCGCCAATCGCTGTCCGGCACGATGTACACATCCCCAGAGAGGAGCCGCGACCGGCAGAAGCCGCATTCCCCAGAGCGGCACTGCGAAGGTGGCGCCAGGTTAGCCCGTTCCATCGCGATCAGCACGCTCTCCGTCGCCCTGGCCGGTATCTCCGTGCTGGCACCCCCGATGTGCACCTTGAGCTGGAGGGTCTGGTCCGCAGCCCCTGGCGGGAAGCCCGGATAGGCCGCGATATCCCTGACCTCGCCATGGACCTCCCACCGGATCCTCTTGCGCGGCAGATTGAGCTCGGCACCTTGTGGCTGGCTCTGCGGCTGGTGTTTCGCGAGGTGTGGTTCAGCCATCTGGGAAATGGTCTGCGGCACGCAAAGAGGCGATATCAGCGCGCAGTTCGTCCGCTCGCCGCTCGTCGCCCTGCTCCACCTTAAAGGCCAGCTCGGTGGCCAGTTGGGCCAGCCTTGCCACCCGTCTCGCCTCGCCGAGGCCGTGCCGGGACCAGGCCCGCCACCGCGCCGCCAGCCTTCGCCGGTACGAGCCGATCATATCGTACTCATCCTGGCTGATCAGCCCGCTCAAGACCTCGGTCTTCAGGTGCGTGGCGACCCATCGTTTCTCCTGCTGCCAGGCCAGGGCCATGACCACAAACACCACCATCACGCCAGCCCAGTCGCTGATCACGCTGAGCAGTATGCTGAAGCAGGTGACGCTTGTGAGCGTCGCGAACAGGTTGTGGACGCCATGTAGAACCATCGCTCCCAGCAAGCCCACAGGCGCCATGATCCAACTCTGGCAGCCCGCCCTTGCCATGCGCACATAGCCCAGCGCTGCACCAAAGACGGCAGTGAACAGCGCGTGGTTCAGGCCAAAGACGAAAGAGCGCAGGAACAGAGTGAGCGTCAGGCCCTGTGCTCCGAGGGCGTGCAAACTCCGCGAAAAGTACAGGAAATTCTCGGTCATGGCAAAGCCAAAGCCGATGGTCGCACCGTAGATGATGCCGTCCAGCACATTGTCGAATTCGTGGCGGTAGAGCAAAAAGAGCAGGAAGATGGCCAGGCCCTTGGCTGCTTCCTCGACCACAGGCGCCAGCACCGAACTGGACATCAGCTCGAACGTGCCCTCGCTCAGTCTAGCCAGGGGCTCTCCCAGCGCCCGCTCGGCGAAGACGGAGGCGAAAATCGCTGGCACCGCGCCCCACACAAAGGCGACCAGCAGCAAGCGACGTGGCTCTTTTTCGTAGCGGTCGAACCACCACAGGATCAGAACATAGACCACGGTCGGGATCACCGCTGCCAGCACAGAGACGAGCAAGGCCGTGGTCCCGCCCACGCTACATCCTCAGGCGTTTTCGGATCTTGGCCCAGGTGGAGAACCAGTGCACGTGGGGCAGGCTGAGGCCGCCGCAAACTTTCCCCTCCGATAGGCTGCGCAGGAAGCTATCAGGATCTGTAAATGGCGGCATTTCTACGTAAGCCTGGCCAATCTCAGCAGCAGTGTGCGCATCGCTGCCCGCACCAGCAGGAAGGTCGTGGGCCTGCGCAAAGCGTATCGCTCGCCCGTTGTCCTGGGGTCGCATCACGCGGGCATTCAGCACCTCGATGGCATCCACGTGATCCAGGATTTCCATCAGCGCGCGTTCGTTCAGTCTCGCCTGGCGGATCCTTTCAAATGGGTGCGGGATGTAGACCAAGCCGCCCTGCTCCTGGATGCGCGCCACGGTCTGCGCGGGCGTGAGCCCTGGGGGAATGAGCTCGCGCAGGAACAGACCAGCGATCTCACCTTCGGTTGTGTAGATTTCCTCGCCCACAATGACCGTGAACGGGGATAGTGCCTGCAAAGCCAATGCCCCTTCGATGGCGTTGTGATCGAGAACGGCCAGGGCACCCAGGCCCCGGCGCTGAACAGCGGCGGTCACGTCCTCCAGAGGGAGGAGACAATCTTTGGAGTAGCAGGTGTGCACATGTAGATCGACCTTGATGGTTGGTGCATCCACCTGGGCGGAATGGCGCATTGCTGCGTCGTCTTGTTTCATCTCCCTGAGCCTATATCTCCACTACCTGCATGCGCTGCGGGATGAGCACGTTGTCCATTCCCAGAGCACGAATGCCTTCGGTCAGCGCCTGGCAAGCTTCCAGGTCGCCATGCACGGAGAACACCTGTTTGAGTCGCTGGTCATCCATGAGCAGGCGGACGTAGGCAAGCAGCTCATTTCTGTCGGCGTGGGCGCTGTAGCCTTGAATCGACCTGATCTGAGCACGGACTCGGTATCGGTCGCCAAAGATGGGCACTTCTTTCTGGCCATCCAGGATCTTGCGGCCCAGCGTGTTCTCTACCTGGAAACCCACGAACAGCACCGTATTGCGTGGGTCGCCGATGTGATGCTTGAGGTGGTGCAGGATGCGGCCCGCCTCGCACATCCCCGAGGCGCTGATGATGATACACGGGCCCTCAAAGTCGTTCAGTGCCTTGGACTCTTCCACTGAGCGTGTGTAGTGCAGCCGATAGAAACCGAAAGGATCCTCGCGATTCTGCAAAAAG
>JBFEPU010000305.1:0-3349 GCA_041549915.1 Anaerolineae bacterium
CGGATGCTGGGTGACAGCTCTTCAGGCCAAGGCATCGAGGGCCCAGAGTACGAAACGGTCTCCATGTTGGGACCGAACTGCGATCTCTATGACCCAGACGCCATTGCCGAGGCCAACTACCTGTGCAACCAGCTGGGGCTGGACACCATTTCTGCCGGCGCAACCATAGGCTTGGTTCTGCAAGCACTGGATGACGGACTGTTGTCTCCTGCTCAGCTCGAGTGGCCGGAGCCGTCCCTCAGCAGGGCCCAGCAGGTGGCTGTCTTGCTG
Source organism: Anaerolineae bacterium (assembly GCA_041549915.1). Lineage (GTDB taxonomy): Bacteria > Chloroflexota > Anaerolineae > UBA2200 > UBA2200 > JBFEPU01. Next base: position 271 of record JBFEPU010000305.1, read on the forward strand.
GAGGCCATTGCCGAGCGCCGCGGGATCGGCGATCTACTCGCCGAGGGAGCGCTGCGGGCCGCCCAAGCCCTGGGCCTGGAGAAGCTGGCGCCCCATGTTAAGGGGATGGAGCTCCCGGCCTACGACCCACGGGTGTCTGAAGGGATGGCATTGGCATTCATGACCTCCGATAGAGGTGCCTGCCACCTGCGCACCTGGCCGCTGGGGCGAGAGTTGTCAGGCGAGCTACCCCGTTCTGGTACCGCGGGCAAGGTTGATTTTGTCGTCCAACAGCAGAACGACAAGGCTGCCGAGGAATGCCTGGGCGTTTGCCAGTTTCCCTACGGTATCGGCCTCTTGACCGAGGATCTGCCGCGCCTACTGAGCGCTGTCACTGGGCAGGTGTGGGACCGTTCTGGCCTGCGAACCGTTGGTGAGCGCATCTGGAACCTCAGCAGGGTGTTCAATGTGCGCCGCGGCGTTAGCCGCCGAGATGACTACCTGCCAGAACGTTTCTCCACTGAGGGGCCACTGCAAGGGCCCCTGGCTGGAAGACGGGTTTCCCGCCAGCTGCAGGATCAGATGCTGGACGAGTACTACGCCCTACGGGGATGGTCCTCCCAGGGCATTCCACTGCCCAGCAGACTCGCTCACCTCGGACTCGACTGCATCGCGGCCATGCCCGCCCGGCTCCAGATGTGCTACTAGGGGGCAGATCACGTGAGGTTCTTGCAGGTCGATCGCGCCAGATGCACGGGGTGCCGTGAGTGTGAATACGTGTGCGCCTTTCATAGCGGCGCGGAGTACAACCCTGTTCACAGTCGGATCCGCGTCAGTCGGCCCGGTCCGCTGGAAAGGCGGACGCTCGTCTGTCTGCAGTGCAAGCGACCTCGGTGCATGGAGGCCTGTCCCACAGGTGCAATCTACCGCAAAGCGGAACAGGTACGTGTGGCTCCCGAGCTGTGCAATCGTTGCGGGGCGTGTGTTGTTGCTTGTGACCGACTCTTCCTGTCCCCACAAGGGGCCGTGCTGATGTGCGACCAGTGTGCCGCCTGCGTCGACCGTTGTCCGGAGGGGGCTCTCGTTGTGACCACGCCGGAGGAGATTCGTCGGTCAAGAGATTAGGCACATGAACGGAGCGAGGAGCGATGGGCGAAGATGCTGTGAATCTATCCGTTGACTTTCTGGGACTCAAGCTGCGCAACCCGCTGGCCATCACCGAAGGACCGCTGACCAGGGATGCCGAGACGATGCGCTGGGCGTTGGAGCACGAGCTTGGCATCGTGTTTACCAAGGGCATTCGTCCGCAGGCTGCCGTCTCCCCGAGTCCGTACATCGTCAAAGCAGGCCGCAGCCTGATGAACGCCGACTGGTCCGACATAGGTTTTGAGGCCTGGATTGCGCAAATCCGCAGCCTGGACAGGGGCATGCCCTTTGTGGTGAGCATCGCCAAGAACTATGTAACGCCCGCTGAGGCAGTGGAGATGGCGGTGCAGCTGGAAGCAGCCGGGGCGCCTATCATCTCCATGTGTGACTATGTCCCGGAGCAATTGGTGGAAACCGTCCGCCTGGCCCGGCCCCGCCTCAAGGTCCCGCTGATGGTCAAGCTTCCTCCTTTCCTGCGCAATCTGGAGCAGATCCTTGAGCAGCTGGTTCAGGGGGGCGTTGATGCCATCGCCGCCATGGACTCTATAGGGCCCGTGCTTGAGATAGACATCGAAACCGGTATGCCGACGCTCGGAAGCCAGGATGGAACTGGCTACCTGTCGGGCACCGCGATCCGGCCGGTAACCGTAAAGTACATCTACGAAATCTCCCGCTTCGTGGATGTCCCCGTGGTCGGTGTTGGCGGCGTGAGCAGCGCGCGCGACGTGATCGAGATGGTGATGGTCGGCGCGACTTGCGTGGGCATGGTGGCCGCGCCACTACTGAGGGGCCTCGGCGTCTTTGATCGGGTTGCGGGAGACCTGCGCAAGCTGCTGGCAAAACTCGGAGTGCAAGACATCAACACAATACGCGGCTTGACCCACCATCGCCTGCGCGAGTTCTCGATCGACTACGAACGGCGTTCACAGATCGACTACGACCTCTGCAACTACTGTAGGCTGTGTGCCAAGGTCTGCTTTGTACGCGCCATCACCGATACCGGTGAGAGGGTTCTTGCCGACCGGTCACGCTGTGTGAGTTGTGGCCTGTGCGCGAGCGTGTGTCCGGTGGCGGCGATCGAACTCACGCCTGCTTAGCAGCTGCCGATGCCTGCCTATGACCGGGCGACCGGCGTTGGCACTGTGGTGACCGGCCGTTACGCCTCTCCGCCCATGTCGGGATCCGAGGTGAGCGGATCGTCGGCTTGGGGCACGATCTGGCTGGCGAGGCGTAGGTTGATGCCAGCGGCAAGCAGGTGTTTCCTCGTGCGATGGACGTGAACACTCCTTGGCGTATGCCCCTGGGTGACGAGCTTGTTTTAAAGGATAGCACCTGGATGGGCACGTTCCTCCAGCGATCGACCTTTCACTGGCCGCCGCAGTGGGGGCCGGCTTTCACCGATTGCATCGAGAGCGGCTATAATCACCTCGCTGGCCTGTGGCTCATGTGGCCCCAGAGGAGGGAGCGATGGCAGAAGTGATCGAGTTCACAGTGAATGGCACAGTGACCCGCGCACAGGGCGTCGATCCGAATATGACACTGCTGTCCTACCTGCGGGATGTGCTGTACTTGACTGGCGCGAAGAATGGCTGTGGTCAGGGCCACTGTGGCTCCTGCACAGTCATTGTCAATGGCAAAGCCCAACGTTCTTGCTTGCTGCGCCTGGGGAAGGTGGCAGGAGCGCGCATCGAGACCGTCGAGTCACTGGCCGTGGGCGGGCGGCTGCATCCGCTGCAGGAGGCTTTTGTCGAGGCAGGGGCGATCCAGTGTGGTTTCTGCACGCCGGGCATGTTGATGGCCGCAAAGGCCCTCTTGGATCGCAATCCCGATCCCACCGAAGGTGAGATCCGTCAGGCCCTGAAGGACAACCTCTGTCGCTGCACCGGCTATGCCTCCATTCTACGTGCAGTGAATAACGCGGCACACCGCATGCGTACAGCCGATATCACAAGGC
>JBFEPU010000306.1:0-3333 GCA_041549915.1 Anaerolineae bacterium
GCGACGCCGTGACGTTTGTTGTTCAGGAAGAGCAGCTCGGCACGGGGCATGCCGTGCTGCAGGCGCGGGAGCAAGTGCCCGAACTGGCCGATACCATCCTGGTGCTATACGGTGACATGCCGCTTCTGTCCACCACCACGCTGCAGTCCCTGGTTGATGCTCACCAGACGCGACCAGCGTCGATCACTATGCTGACCTGCATCCACGACGACCCGATGGGCTTTGGCCGCATCCTGCGCGACGAGGATGGGCAGGTGCTGGGCATTGTGGAAGAGAGCGATGCCTCAGCGGAGCAGCTGGCGATCAAGGAGCTGAATTGCGGCGTCTACTGCTTCGATGCCATGTGGCTTTGGCAGCACCTGACACGTCTGCCAATGCACCCCAAAGGCGAGTACTATCTGACGGACCTGGTCGGCATGGCTGTCGAAGGGGGCCGCTCGGTAGAAGCCATCGTGGTTGACGATGCACTGGAGACGCTGGGGATCAACGACCGGCTGCACCTGGCCAGGGTAGAGGGCATCCTACGACAGCTCATTCGCGAGGCCGTGATGTGTGCAGGCGTGACGGTCATCGATCCCGCTTCGACCTACATTGACGCCGACGTGCAGATAGGTCAGGACACGATCGTTTATCCCAATACGCATCTGCAGGGCAACACCGTGATTGGCGCGAACACCTTGATTGGACCGAATACGATCGTGCGCGATTCCACCGTAGGAGACAATTGTCGAGTGGAAGCTTCGGTGATTGAGGGAGCCGTCGTAGAGAACGACGTCTCCATTGGACCCTTTGCCCACCTTCGCAAAGGCGCACATCTAGCAGAAGGGGTACACATGGGCAACTTTGGTGAGGTCAAGAACTCGTACCTCGGACCCGGTGTGAGAATGGGACACTTCAGCTATGTCGGCGATGCTACCGTTGGTGCCGACGTGAACATCGGTGCCGGAACCGTGACCTGCAACTACGACGGTGTGAAGAAGCACCCGACTGTGATCGATGAGGGGGCCTTTATCGGCAGCGATGCGATGCTGGTGGCGCCTGTACGGATTGGCGCGCGCGCGCGGATCGGTGCAGGTGCGGTGGTCACCCATGACGTGCCAGCCGATAGCACTGCGTATGGCGTGCCCGCGCGGGTGAGGGAAGGTGAGAGCGAGGAGGGCGAGCAGGTTGGGTAAACGCACGCCGGCCCATCGAACGCGGCAGTCCATTCTGAGGAGAATGACGTGGAAGACAAAGAGCTGATCGCTTTGGCGGGCAAAGCACGCCTGGGCGCGTACGCGCCCTATTCGGAATACCCGGTCGGGGCTGCACTCCTGACGTCGTCTGGCAAGGTCTACACGGGGTGCAACGTGGAGAATGCCGTCTACGGCCTGGCGATGTGCGCTGAGCGGACAGCGGCCTTCCAGGCCGTATGTGATGGAGAGCGTAAGTTCACGGCCATCGCTGTTGTCACCAGGAACGGTGGCACACCCTGTGGCTCTTGCCGTCAGGTTCTCAGCGAGTTCGGACCGCACATGCGCGTCATCTTGGCCGACGCCTCGGGCAACCATCGCGCGTACACCCTCGACGAACTGCTCCCTGACTCGTTCGGGCCGAGAGACCTGGTGACCGACTAGAGGGCACTGCAACACTGACACATCACTAAGGAGAATGCTCATGGTTCGAAAGATTACGCCCGCAAGCGTTGACTTTTCCAAATGGTACACGGATATCGTGCAGGCAGCGGAGCTGGCGGATTATTCCCCGGTAAAGGGCTGTATGGTCATCCGCCCCTACGGGTACGCCCTGTGGGAGAACGTCCAGCAGGGTCTCGATCGGCGTTTCAAAGCGACCGGGCACCAGAATGCCTATTTCCCACTGTTCATCCCGGAGAGCTTTATCAAGAAAGAAGCCGAGCACGTCGAGGGCTTTTCTCCCGAACTGGCGGTTGTGACGTACGGAGGAGGCAAGGAACTGGACGAACCGCTGATCGTGCGGCCCACTTCGGAGACGATCATCAACGCCATGTTCGCCAAGTGGGTGCAGTCGTACCGCGACCTGCCACTGCTGATCAACCAGTGGTGCAACGTGGTCCGTTGGGAGATGCGCACGCGGTTGTTCCTGCGCACCACCGAATTCCTGTGGCAGGAGGGACATACCGCCCACGCTACGGCCGAGGAGGCAGTCGAGGAGACGCTGCGGATGCTGGAGATCTACCGCGATTTCGCAGAGAACGACGCGGCGATCCCGGTGATCCCAGGCCGCAAGAGCGAGAGCGAAAAGTTCGCCGGAGCGGTGGACAGCTATGCCATTGAGGCGATGATGGGCAACAAATGGGCCCTGCAGGCCGGCACGTCGCATTTCCTGGGGCAGAACTTTGCCAAGGCCTTTGGCACCCAGTATCTGAACCAGGACAACGAGCTTGAGTATGTGTGGCAGACCAGTTGGGGCGTCAGCACACGCATGGTGGGAGCCATTGTGATGGTGCACGGTGATGACCAGGGGCTCAGACTGCCACCCAACGTTGCGCCCACGCAGGTCGTGGTAGTGCCCATCTGGAAGAGCGACGCCGAGCGCGCGGAGGTGATGGCCGCCGTGGAGAAGGTCATGGCGGAGTTGGGAGGGCAGTTCCGCTGCCACCTCGACGACCGCCCCGAACTCTCACCTGGCTTCAAGTTCAACGAATGGGAGATGCGCGGCATACCCTTGCGCATCGAGCTGGGACCAAGGGATGTGGAAAAGGGCCAGGCGGTGCTGGTGCGCCGTGACCTGCCGCGCAAGGAGGCCAAGTCCAGCGTGGCCCTCGATGAGCTGTCTTCCGAGGTGAGCAACCTGCTGGAGGCCATTCAGGCCAACCTCTTTGCCCAGGCGCGCTGCTTCCTGGAAGACAACACCCACCAATCCGCGACCTACGAGGAGCTGTGCGAAGTGGTAGCGGATGGATTCGCGCTGGCCTACTGGTGCGGTTCGGCCGACTGCGAGGCCAGGATCAAAGAGGAGACCAGAGCTACCATCCGCTGCATCCCGCTAAAGCAGGACGGCAAGCCCGGGCATTGTGTCTGCTGCGACGGTGAGGCGAGGGAAAAAGCAGTTTTCGCCCGGGCCTACTGAGGTGAGTCCGCAGCCACCGCTGGCTGCGCGGTCGATTTGGCAAACGCTGCCGCCTGGGCTATAATCGGCATCGCGCTGGGGGATCGTCTAGCGGTAGGACGGCTGACTCTGGATCAGCAAGCCGGGGTTCGAATCCCTGTCCCCCAGCTTTGAGGGCCAATTGCGGCTAACAGACTCAGTATCTGTTAGCCGTTTTTGCATTTGCGGCTAACTGACCTTTTTCCTCCGTGGCTAACTGACTCC
>JBFEPU010000307.1:0-3309 GCA_041549915.1 Anaerolineae bacterium
AAGTTGGCACTAGAGTTGGTGTCCACCAGCGTGATCTCGGTCGGAGCTGCTGGCGGTGGTTCTGGAGTGACCTCCTGAACCACCGTCTCCTTCACGACGATGGTCTCTTTCTTGGTGACAACCTGTGGCGTCGGCGTCGCCGCAGGTGCGCAGGCGGTCAACACCATTCCCAGCGCCACTGCCAGGGCCAACATCTTCCACACTCTTCCTCGATACATTTGTTCTCCTCCTAGAGAGAGTTCACGTGCACGTTGACTATTCGTGACCATTCGCCCGCGTTCCCTTCGCTTCCTGCCGTGTACCTCCTTTCCGGCCATCAACCGACCACTGACAGCCAGTTGTCTTTCACGCTACCTCAAAGTACGGCTCGAGCACCTGCATCGTCGCTGCCCTCGCGGCTGCCGCCAGTTCCGCAGGATCGCGTTCCCAGTACTCGGGGCGGAACAGCTCGACCGAGCAAAGTCCGTCGAAGCGGATGCGCCTGAGCCGCAGAAGGATGTCATCCAGAGGGATCACCCCCTCGCCCGGCAGCAGGCGGTGGGCATCCTCTATGGTGTGCACAGGACGATCCTCCACATCGTTGATGTGAAAGATCAGGATCTTGCTGCGCGACACCCCTTCGATCGAGCGCAGCTCCGATCCCCCCGCGTAAAAGTGGCATGTATCGATGACCAGCCCCACGTTGGGGCGGTTGGCCTCCTTGACGATGTCCCAGCACTGTCCCAGTGTGGTCACTGAGCACCACGGAAAGCCCAGGAACTCAAAGGCGAGTTTCACGCCATAGGGTTCGGCAATCGCCGCCAGTTCTCGCAGCACCCTGACCGATTCGGCCTGAATCTTCTCCCTGGTGGCGCCCTCCTCCGGGGTGGGGCTCGGTACCACCACAATTGTATCACAGCCAAGCGCTTGTGCACAAGCGCACAGTTCTCGGCAGCGGGCCCTTACGGCCCGGTACTCCTCTTCGGGACGAAATGTGATGAACTCGATCGAGTTGATGCTGGCCGGTTGGAGAGCATATTGCTGGAACAGTGCGTTCAGTTCTCCTATGTCGTGGTGCTGCAGGTACTGGTCCATCTTCCCGGCCCAGATCTCCAATGCCTTGAAATCGGCGCTGCTGGCGGCAGCGATGTCCGTGGGTAGATCGGCCTTCATCGTGGTAGCCCCGTTCAAGCCCAGTAGCATTGCCTCGCCTGTCCTTTCTAGCGGGTGATCTGTTGGTAGGAGCGCAGCAGCTTCAGAGACTCCTCCGCAAAGCGCGAAACCTCATCTCGCCACCCGGTGGCCTTGACAGGGGTGAACGGATCAGGACCAGAGGCGGTGCATTCGACGATGATAGAACCATGATATCCGATGTCCCTCAAAGTGCGCATTAGCCCGAGAAAGTCCGTGTGTCCGCGCCCCACGGCCTGGCGATTGGAGTCAGCCGCATGGAAGAGGAAAAGGCGGTCCCCCGCGGCGAAGATTGCCGAGCGAAGATCTGCTTCTTCGATGTTCATGTGATAGGCATCCAGCAGCAGACCCACGTTCTCGTGGCCCACCTGCTCGATGAACTTCAGGCCTTCTTCCGCGCTGTTCAACAGATGGGCCTCGTAGCGATTCAGGACCTCCATCGCAATTCGCAGGTCGCTCTCCTGAGCACGCTCCGCAACGCACCGCACTGCCTCCACGTACACCGTCCATTCTTCACCATAGCTAGATACCGCGCGCACACGGCCAACCGCTCCGTGGCAGCAGACGATGGGCTTGCCCAGCGCAGCGGCGAAATCCAATAGTCCGCAGTAGTAATCGATAGCTTGCCGGCGCAGCGCAGCGTCCGGATGCGCCAGATCGACGTTCGCTGGTGTCAGAGACAGTACTGCCAGCCCGTGCTCTCCGAGCACCCGATTCACCTCACGTGCGTCATACCGTGCCAGGTCACCCAGGAGCTCCACTCCGTCATAGCCAAAGGCCGCCAACCTGGCCGCTGTCTCCGCCAGGGACTCTTCACCGAATATCCAGGTACACACACCGTAGCGCATGCGCTCGCTTGTCGCCCTTCCTCTTGCCCTCAGCTCCCGCTCTGCGTCCTAGGCCGCCGCGGTATCGACTTCACTGAGCTTGACAGGGCGGTTTTCCTGATAGGACCTTTTCGCTGCGTATCCCATCACCACGGGGGCACGACCATCCATGCCGCTCACTGGAGGGGCCTTGTCTTCCTGTATGCACTCGATGAACGCCTGCAGCTCTGATATGTAAGAGTCTGTGTAGCGCTCTATAAAGAAGAACAGCGGCAGCGAAGAATGGATACCCTCTGCCGTGCTCCACTCCGCACTGTCCGGCTTGTTGTTCGAGACCTTGACCATTCCCTTGGAACCGAATACTTCCACCCGCTGATCGTAACCATACACGGCCTGGCGACTGTTATCAATGGTGCCTATCGCGCCACTGGCGTAGCGCAAGGTAATGACCGCGGTGTCAATGTCACCCACCTCGCCGATCTTGGGATCCACCATCACACCGCCTGCGACGTACACTTCGGTCACCTCGTCGTGGATCAGGTAGCGAGCCATGTCAAAGTCATGGATAGTCATGTCCAGGAAGATGCCTCCGGAGACTTGTACGTACTCAATAGGCGGCGGTTGAGGATCACGGCTGGTGATGCGAACGATATGCGGTATGCCGATGGCACCTTCGGCTACGAGCTCGTGCACGCGCCTGAAGTTGGAGTCGAAGCGGCGGTTGAAGCCGACCTGCAACTTCACCCCAGCTCGGCGGACGGCTGCAAGCACCTGATCAATGCGACGCAGGTCAAAATCCAAAGGCTTCTCGCAGAATATGTGCTTTCCTGCCACCGCGGCCTGCTCGATGATCTGAGCGTGGGTGTCAGTACTGCTGCAGATCACCACTGCGTGTACGCTGGCATCTTCGAGTATCGTGCGGTAGTCCACGCAGGCAGCCGGGCACTGGCAATCGATCGCACACTGCTCAGCAGCCTGCTCCCGGACGTCAGCCACAGCCACGAGTTCGGCACCGGGAACGCGAAAAGCCAGGTTACGGGCGTGCAGATTCCCGATGCGGCCAGCGCCAATGAGACCGACATTCACTTTGCTCACCTTTGCTCCTCCGTCCCGACTCTCGGCTCTCTATGGCTTGACCATGATCTTGCCGTGCCGCCGCTGGCCTGACTCTGCAATGCCCTCCACCACACCGTCCAGCCTATAGCGCGCGGTGATGATCGGCGACAAATCGAGCCTGCCAGATGCCACCAAACGGATGACATTCGGGAAGGTCGCATGGCCGGAGTGGCCTTGCGAGCCGTAGAACTGGCTG
>JBFEPU010000308.1:0-3304 GCA_041549915.1 Anaerolineae bacterium
GGGCTTTGGGGCGAGCTGGAGAGCACCATCCCGCCCATCACTGTCCCGGCCTGGTCATCGATGATGAGCGGCAAGGACCCGGGCGTGCTGGGCTTTTACGGCTTTCGCAACCGCTCTGACTACTCCTATGATCGAATGTCGATTGCGACCAGCCGAGCAGTGAAAGAGGACCGTGTGTGGGACATTCTCTCGCGAGACGGCAAGCAGGTCATCCTGGTTGGCGTTCCACAGACCTATCCACCTGAGCCCGTGTACGGCCAGATGATCAGCTCTTTCCTGACGCCGAGTACCCAGAATCCATACACCTTCCCACCCGAGCTGAAGCAGGAAGTGGAGCAGCTGGTCGGCGAGTACATGATTGACGTGCATAACTTCCGCACCGAGGACAAGGAATGGTTGCTGGGGCAGATCTACAGCATGAGCGACCAACATTTCGCCGTAGTCAAGCACCTGCTGCAGACCAAGCCGTGGCGCTTTTTCATGTACGTGGATATGGGGCCCGATCGCCTGCACCATGCGTTCTGGAAGTACGCCGATGCCCAGCATGCACGGCACGTGCCCCGATCGCCCTTTGCGAACGCGATCAAAGACTATTACAGGCACGTGGACGCACAGGTCGCGGAGTTGCTGAGCCTGGTCGACGAGGACACCGTGGTGCTGGTGGTCTCGGACCACGGTGCGCAGAGAATGGATGGAGGAATCTGTATCAACGAATGGCTGCGGCGAGAGGGCTACCTCGTGCTAAAGGATCCACTCCCAGCCGAGGGACGGATTGTGCCACTGCCGAAGGTCGAGATCGACTGGAGCAAGACGCGGGCCTGGGGGGCGGGCGGCTACTACGGCCGCGTGTTCCTCAACGTGCAGGGCCGTGAGCCGGTGGGAGTAGTTCCGGGCAGCGAGTACGAGCCGCTGCGTGACGAACTTGCAGCCAAGCTGCAGGCCATCTCCGACTTGAAGGGTCAGGACATTTCGACACGGGTGTTCAAGCCGAACCAGATCTACCGCGAGTGCAAGGGAATCCCGCCAGACCTGATCGTGCACTTTGGTGACCTCAGCTGGCGCGCTGTGGGCAGCCTCGGGCACGAGGGGATCCACACCTTTGAGAATGACATCGGCCCAGATGACGCCAACCACGCTCAGCACGGCATCCTCATCTTCTATGACCCAAGGCGAAGGATCGGGCACAAGATTGAAGGGCTGCATGTGATGGACGTCGCGCCAACGGTGCTTGATCTTTTCGGCTTGCCAGTTCCCTCTGACATGCAGGGGAAAGTAATCCATCTTGAGTAGCGGGTCGCAGGTCCTGACCAGTAAGTCACTCGTGGCACGGGCCTGCTGGTAGGCCGTTGCTGACCAAGGCACCACCAGACCAGGAGACAAGCGAACCAACCGACCATGGAACACAAAGGCTTTACACTGTGGTTCACCGGGCTGTCCGGCTCGGGAAAGACAACCCTGGCCCGAGGCGTGGAGACGATTCTACGCCAGCGCGACATGAAGGTGGAAGTGCTGGACGGAGACGTCATTCGCCAGAACTTGAGCAAGGGTCTGGGATTCAGCAAGGCGGATCGCGACACCAACATCAGGCGCATTGGCTTTGTATGCAAGCTGCTAGCGCGAAATGGAGTGGTTGCCATTGCGTCGGCAATCTCTCCCTATCGTGAGGTACGCGAGTCTGTGCGCAAGGATATCGGTGCCTTTGTACTCGTTTACGTCAAGTGTCCCTTGGACGTTCTGATACAGCGCGACGTCAAAGGCCTCTATGAGAAGGCGTTGAGCGGCGAGATCTCCAACTTTACCGGCATCTCCGACCCATACGAGGAACCGCTTCACCCAGACATAGTGGTCGATACCTCGATTGAGACGCCACAGGAAAGCATCGCCAAGATCATCGGCGAGTTGGAGGACCTGGAATACACCCCGCGCAAAGCAGACGACGCGGCCTACTCAGAGGACGAGGAGAGACAGGTTGCAGAGCGCCTGCGCGAGCTTGGTTACATCTAGCGAGCCGGCGACAGCCTATGAGTCGCAACCCCTAGCCGGAGCCCAGCAGCCGCTGGCCGTTCGCCGGGACTGTGTCCTGCTGCCTTGTGCTCGGATTGCTGATGCCAGTCAGCGAATCATCATTAGACAAGTGCTCTTCGAGTCTGGCCATTCACGCAGCAGCCTGTGAAAGTGAGAGGCAGTTCATGATCGAGCAGGAGCCCTATCTTTCGATCGTCATACCAGTCTACAACGAGGAAGAGAGCCTGCATCCCTTGGCGGATGAGCTCGAGGCTGCGCTGCAGACGCTGCAACAGCCTTATGAGATCATCTTCGTCGATGATGGCAGCACAGATGACTCCTTTGCCGTGCTGCAGCAACTGCACGAGGCTGATCCGGACCACGTCCGCGTTGTCAGCTTCCGCCGCAACTTTGGGAAGACGGCGGCACTGTCCGTGGGTTTCAAGCGGGCGCTCGGTGAGGTTGTGGTGACGATGGATGCTGACCTACAAGATGATCCACACGAGATGCCCAAACTGCTCAACAAGCTAAATGAAGGCTGGGATCTGGTGGCGGCATGGCGGGAGCGCCGCCAGGACCCTGTGTCCAAGACGCTTCCCTCCCGCGTCGCCAACGCCGTGGTTGCTCGCTTCACTGGGCTTGAGCTGCACGATTTCAATTGTGGCTTCAAAGCCCACCGGGCGCAGGTCGTGCGGGAACTCAAGCTGTACGGTGACCTGCACCGCTACATCCCCGTGCTGGCATCTTGGCAGGGCTTTCGCGTTGCCGAGGTGCCGGTCCTGCATCGCCCCAGGCGTTTCGGGCGCTCCAAGTACGGTTGGCAGCGCATGGTGCGCGGCTTTTTCGACTTTTTGGTGGTGCTGTTCCTGACACACTACTTGCGGCGCCCGCTGCAGCTCTTTGGCATTGCCGGTGCAGTCTGCTTGCTGATCGGCTTCATCGTCGGCCTGTACCTGACGTATCTGCGGCTATTCGGGCCCGGCATCGGGTGGCGGCCAGCGCTGTTCTTTGATGTGATGGCCATTGTCGTCGGGGTGCAGCTGATTTCCATCGGCCTGCTCGGCGAGATGCTGCGCAACTTCTCTTACCGCAGCGAAGACGAGTACTCCATCCGCACCGAGCTTTAGGAGAGCCGGTCGGCTGCCGCTGTCCAGGAATGAAGGTCGTAGGCCCTGCTCGCTGTGCGCCGCCATCCTTCGCTCCCGTATGGCTTCACGCTGGTGGGCGTCATAGCATATGAGAAACCGCCTGTTGCGCCTTGGCACGACAGCGCGGCCACCCATGCGCTTGCCTGACGCCA
>JBFEPU010000309.1:0-3304 GCA_041549915.1 Anaerolineae bacterium
CTGTGCAGCGGTGTCCCGAAGAGAGTTCTACTCACTCTCCCGGTGTAGCTGTTTTATGAATGTTAGGGAAGTTTTGAGCTCCTGATAGCCGAGGTGCCTGTAGAAAGCGTGGGCATCCACACGCGCGATGCGGCTGCGTATGTACATCACGTCGGACCCTTCCTCGAGAGCCCACGCCTCCGCAGCTTCCAGCAGCGCCCGACCGATTCCCCGACCTCGCCAGTTCTCGTCCACCACAAGCCCTAGGAGTTGAGCCGCATGGTCGGTCACCAGCGTGTAGTAAAGGACCACGTGTATCCATCCGACAGCCTGGCCGGCAGCCACTGCCATGAAGACGCGGCCTGTGGCGCGATCGATGCACCCCATACGGTTCAGCATCTGTTCAGGCTGCGCCAGATACCCCAACTGATCGGCTAGGTTTGCCAGATCCTCTGCATCATCACAGGTTGCTTCCCGGATGTCAAGACGCACTGATCTTCCCTCGTTCTGCGTCAAGGCAACAGGCTCATGTCGGCACAGTCCCTGCGTGAGACGAACGCGCCGATCACGCCGCGGCCAGCGCTTGCCATCTGTTTGTGCCCCGATTCAGCGAGAGACTGCCGATAGGCTGACGGCAACGTCTCACTGCTGCCCCAGACACCACTGCCCGCCCACGATTGTCGGCAAACATGACAAACATCCCGCTGGCAAAGTCGGTGGCGCAACACTCGGCAGCGCGCTCGACTGCAGTCCATTATAGCTCCACCTTGCGCCTGGTCAACCCCTTTCTGTGGTCGGTCTGTGGTATCAAGCTGGCTTCCAGGAGACTGCTCAATGGGGGAGTCGACGATCTGTTGAGCAGCGGCATCGGGCATCCACAGACAGCCCACTTGTGGTTGACAATCGACCGCTCGTGGGCTAAAATCGCGCTGGATTGCGAAGGGAGAGGCGTGCAGATGGCTGACTGGGAAATGATCAGCAATCAGCTGTGGAAAGCGCTGGCGCAACTCGACACCGATGCGCTTCAAGCAGAGGTTGAGAGGGACTTTCGGGTGGCGCTGATCGGTGCCCCACAGTCCGGCAAGACGGCACTTGCCTGTGCGTTGGCCGGCACATCGCTGAGCGAAGGTGTTTCCCCCGAGCTGGATGAGTGCTTGCTCGAGTATCAGTTGCCGCTGTCTGTGCAGGATGTCACGGACTTGGAGGCAGCCACTCTGCTCATCCTGCTCCTTGATGCCACCAAGGGCGATTATGCCCAAGAGGTGGCGGCGGCAGAGTATCTGAGCTATCTCGGCAGGCCCACGCTTGTGTGCTACAACAAGATGGATCTTCTGCCCGCCGAGACGCGCCTGATTCGTGGACAGGCGCTGTGGCGTGGTGCGGAAATCATGCCGCTTAGCGCCACTGAGCCAGATACGGTAGAGGAATTGCTCGTACCTTCGGTGCTGCTTGTGCTTCCTGAGCACGGTTTGGTGCTGGCCAGGAGCTTCCCGCTGTTTCGAAGCGCCGTGGCCGAGAGCCTCATAGAGCGAGCCGCGCTGGTGAACGCAACGTATGCATCGGCGAGCGGCCTGGCCGAGAGAGTGCCCAAGCTGCGCATTCCATTCAGTGCTGAAGACATTGAGGTGCTCAGTGCCAATCAGGCCACAATGGCCTATCGCCTTGCTCTGGCCTACGGGCTGCCAGTTGACTTGCACGAGAGCCTTGGTGCCTTGAGCAAGGCTGTCGAGCCGGGGGAGCTGTGGAGACAGCTTGCTCGGCGAGTGTTAGGCCTGATTCCTCTTTGGGGCATAAGCTCAAAGGTGCGTGTTGCCTATGGCGGCACTGTGGTGCTGGCCTCGGTTCTGCGGGCATGGTATGATACAGGACAGGAACTCCCGCCCGAGAGCGTGCGCGCACTGTGCCGTGAAGCTGCTGCTCGCTCCCGACCGATTGGGGCAGAGCTGGTAGCCAAAGCCAGAGAGGCCCTGCGCGTGCGCCCGGTGACGAGGGCAGAGCGGCACAGGCCGAAGCTGCGGCTGCCCAGGCCGCGCTTCAGGCGTCGTCAAAGGCCCACCTGTTTTGAATGCGGCCGGGCCAATCCGGCGGACGCGGCTTTCTGTGCCTACTGCGGAGCCTCGCTCAGCCAGCCAGCGACCCCAGAGTCTTCAGCAGAGCACCCGACAGACAGCAAGGGAGAGGATACCCAGCAATGATGAAAGAAGTACAGGGTGCAGTCGCCCGACTGATCGAGAACGAAAGCTTGAGTGAGCAGCAGGCCGAAGCGGCTATGGTCGAGATCACCACCGGGGAGGCCAGTCCTGCGCAGGTTGCCGCTTTCTTAATTGCTCTGCGCATGAAGGGAGAGACCGTAGAGGAGTTGATCGGCTGCGCTCGAGCCGTGCACAAGGGCACTACGCTGGTTCACCCCGAGCGGAAGGACTTGGTCGACATCTCCGGCACCGGTGACGACCTGGCCGGCACGTTCAACATCTCAACGACGGCCGCCTTGGTGGCAGCTGGTGCGGGGCTGGGCATCGCCAAGCACGGCAACCGCTCGGTCTCCAGCCACTGTGGAAGCGCAGATCTCTTGGAGGCGCTGGGCGTCAACCTGGAGTTGACACCGCAACAGATGGCGCAGTGCATCGATGAGGTTGGCATCGGCTTCCTGTTCGCTCCTCTTCTCCAACTGGGGCTCGGGAAGGCGCTTGGGGTAGCTCGTGAACTCGGCGTTCGCACCGTGCTCAATGTGCTTGATCCTCTGATCAACGCCGCGGGTGCTGCGGCACAGCTTCTGGGCGTCTATTCTGGAGGGCTGACGGAGCCTGTGGCTCGCACGCAGCGGGCCCTGGGTATGCGGCAGGCCTTTGTGGTGTACGGAGCTGATGGCATGGACGAGCTGTCCACGACAGGTGTCAACAAGGTGAGCCGCCTGGACGAGGATGGTTTGGTTTCGACGTTCTTCCTCGATCCCACAGACCTGGGGCTGCCGCGTGCGCGCCTTGCAGACGTGGCGGGAGGCACGCCGGATGTCAACACACGCCTTACTCGCGGCGTGCTGGCTGCAGAGAAGGGCCCGCCACGCGATATCGTCGTGCTGAACGCGGCAGCGACGCTGGTCGTGGGCAGGATGGCGCGGAGCCTGCGCGAGGGCATCGCACGGGCCGAGGTGTCGATTGATTCGGGTCTAGCGGCCAGCAAGTTGGAGGAGTTGGTCGATTTCACAAACCGGGTCAGGAATGGGTAGCCACTCAGTGCGAGGGTCGATCGCTGCGCCCCTGTTGGGCACAGCACTGATGCTGATCGCATGCGCGAGGGGAGTCCAGGAGCTCCATGGCTGGCACGC
>JBFEPU010000310.1:0-3297 GCA_041549915.1 Anaerolineae bacterium
CCGCGACGACAGCATCCGGGAGCGCTGGAAACGGATCTACAGGGCGGCGCAAGGGCTGCAAGGGCTCCCCCCGATTGAGCTTTACCAAGTGGGTGATGTCTACTTCGTCAAGGATGGAAACCACCGTGTATCCGTGGCACGTGAACTAGAAGCCAAGACCATCGAAGCCTATGTCAGGGAATTCGTGAGCCTAGTGCCCCTGTCCACGGACACTGACCTCGACGGCTTGATCTTGAAGGCCGAAAAGGCCCATTTCTTGCAGCATACGCAACTTGATGAGTTGCGCCCAGAGGCTCAGCTCGAGGTCACCAGCCCAGGATACTATGAGAAGCTGGAGGAGCACATAGCTGTGCATGGCTACTTCCTAGGGCTGGACGAGCAGCGAGACGTGAGCTGGGAAGAGGCGGTAGCCCACTGGTATGCTGCTGTCTACATGCCGATGGTGGACATCATCCGCGAACACGGTATCTTGGAGGACTTTCCGCAGCGCACCGAAACCGACCTGTACTTGTGGATCATGGAGCATCGTCATCACCTGGTCAAGCAACTGGGCCAGGAGATCGATCTCACGGACGCAGCCAGGCATTTCGCAGAGGAATACAGCCCACGCCTGGTGCGGGTTCTGGAGCGCGCACAGCAGACAGTTACCAGGGTGCTGACACCGGATCAACTGGAGACCGCCGAGCCCCCAGGGCGATGGCGTGGGGAACGGGTGCAACCGCGCAGCGGCGGCAGGCTGTTTGCAGATATACTAGTGGTGGTGGATGGCTCATCGAGTTCATGGTGCGCAGCCGAGCAGGCCATCAAAGTCGCGCAGCGCGAATCAGCAAGAGTGTACGGCCTGTACCCGGCTCGTCCCGATACGGAAAAGCACATCGTGGATTCGCTGCACAATGACCTGGCTCAGCGCTTTGATGCGGAAGGTGTATCCTTTGACTTTTTTGCAGAACCGGGTGAGCCGACGCACCTCATCTCGGAGCGGGCCCGCTGGGTCGACCTGCTCGTGCTCACCAGACCGAGTCCCAGTGCCGAGCCAGCTGAACGCCTGTCCCAATCCAGCTTTTTCGCGGTTATCCGGCGCACCTCGCGACCGGTGCTGGCCGTGGGTAGAGAATGCCAACCCCTGAATAAGGCGCTCCTTGCCTACGATGCGAGCCCCACGGCTGAGGAGGCCTTGTTCGTCGCGACCCATATAGGCAAGCAGTGGGGAATCCCACTGACGGTGCTGACCGTCGAGGAAGCTCACCGCACCTCCCAACAGACGCTGGACACCGCGATACACTACCTGCAGAATCAAGGCCTGACAGCGGACGCAGTCTTTCGGAGGGGCAGTGTCGCCAGGTCAATCCTGCAACTAGCAGAGAAGGTCGGCACTGACCTGCTGGTCATGGGAGGGTCGGGATACTCGCCGTTCATGAGGCTATTCCTACGCAGCACATTGCATCACGTGCTGCGCAAAGCTGAGTTCCCGGTGCTGATCTGCCGCTGACAACATGCAGCGCGATGCTGCCAGGCTTCCGTGGAGCGCTGCCGAAAGGCCTGCGATGCTTGGCGCAGGGCAATCGTACCACCTGGAGCAGCAGCCAAGGTCCGTCCAGTATGCCCTTCAGCTCAACGCCTTGCGTCGCACATTCGCCATTTGACAGACTAGGGGTATAGTGGTATAATAAGTCCGCCTGGGGCACGGGTCCCAGGCGTTTTGGCGTGACACTGTTACGGGGCAGTTGCAGTGGTAGGACGCTGCGACTGCCCCGTGTTTTGTGCCGTTCCCGGCACAATGTCACATTGCAGACTGAAAGATGCAAGGTAGTGAACAATGACAACGAATGATCTCGCACAACAAGCAAATATCCATACGATCCGCAATATCGGCATCATCGCCCACATTGACGCGGGGAAGACAACGACAACCGAGCGCATCCTGCTCCATGCGGGTGAGACGCACCGCATGGGTAACGTGGACGACGGCACGACGGTCACTGATTTCATGGACCAGGAACGCGAGCGTGGCATCACCATACAGGCCGCCGCAGTGACCTGTGACTGGAAAGGCCACCAAATCAATATCATTGACACACCGGGCCACATTGACTTTACCGCCGAAGTCCAGCGCTCGCTGCGAGTGCTGGATGGGGGCGTAGTCATCTTCGATGGTGTGTCGGGCGTGGAACCGCAATCCGAGACCGTCTGGCGTCAGGCTGATCGCTTTGGCGTACCACGCATAGCGTTCGTCAATAAGATGGATCGCCCAGGCGCCGATTTCGCGCGCACGCTCGATATGGTTCGGGCACGGCTGGGAGCCAACCCAGTCGCTGTGCAGATGCCGATCGGGGCTGAGGCAGACTTTCGCGGCTTTGTGGATCTGCTGGAAATGACGGCGGTGTTGTTCAACGGCGATGAGCAACCGCACGTCACCGCTATCCCCGCAGAGCTAGAAGCGGCAGCCCATCAGCACCGCGAGCGTCTGGTGGAGCAGCTGGCGGACCTGGATGACGAGGTAGCCAAGCGGTACCTGGACGGTGATGATCTCCCGGCAGAATTTCTCAGCGGCGTCCTGCGCCGTGAGACCATTGCTGGGCGCATTGTACCCTTCATCTGTGGAGCGGCGCTACGCAACAAGGGCGTATGGAGGCTGCTCGACGCCGTCGTCGCCTACCTGCCAGCACCGACCGACGTGCCCCCAATGCGAGGAACGGCGCCTGACTCAGGCCACGAAGTCATCTGTGAGGCGCAACCTGACCAACCAGCTGCCGCCTTGGTCTTTAAGATCGTCACCGACCCGTACATGGGGCGATTGGTGTACTTCAGGGTGTATTCGGGCACTGTGCGGCGTGGGGATACGCTGCTCAATGCGAACAGCGGGGACACAGAGCGCACAGGTCGCCTGGTGCGCCTGCATGCTGAGCACCGTGAGGAAGTGGAGGAGATCCAGCCTGGGGACATCGGCGCTGTCCTGGGCTTCAAGGCAGCCGCCACCGGTGATACCCTGTGCAATCCGGCCAGGCCAGTGCTGCTGGAGAAGATTGTCTTCCCCGCACCGGTGGTATCCCTAGCGGTCGAGCCCAAGAGCAAGGCCGACAGCGCAAAACTTGGCCTGTGCCTGCAGCGGCTGTCCGATGAAGACCCCACCATTCAGGTGCGCCATGATGAGCGGACCGGGCAAACTGTCGTGTCGGGAATGGGTGAGCTGCACCTTGAGGTCTTTGTCGAGCGCATGAAGCGCGAGTTTGGCGTACATGCCAACGTGGGTGAACCGCAGGTTGCGTATTCCGAGACGATCACGCAGCCCGCCCAGGC
>JBFEPU010000311.1:0-3279 GCA_041549915.1 Anaerolineae bacterium
AAGATGCGCACCTCAGCGCCCTGCTTGTGAATCTGCACCCGAGCGCCATCCAGCTTGTACTCCAGGGCAAGCTGCGGACCGAGCAGGTCAAATGCCTCTTCGACCGATTGTGCGCTTTGGGCCAGCATGGGCTTGATCGGCCGGCCGGGCTGCGCCTGGATCGCATCCAGTCCTGCGCCTCCCTCAAGCAAGGCGACCCTGGCTACCTCCCCCACATCGCCCATGAGCATGTTCGCCCTTTGCACCTGCTTGCGAGGCACACCAGCCGCCAAGGCAATGCCATCCAGCAGCAAGCCCTCGCTCACACCGTGACGCATCTCGGCCACTGCAAGCTTGACGATGTACTTGGCTTCCGACGCTGTAGCGCCTTCAAGGAGCGTGCGCAGAATGTCATCCTTGTGCTGTCGGGAGCCGCGCCCACTGGCGGCAGCAATGTCCTGGAAGGCACTCCATACCCCCCGCAATGCAAGAGGTGCAGCCGGTGGGTGCGAGCGTGTCCCTCTCTCCAGCATCATCTGCACAGTCTCTCCAAAGTCCACGGCTTGCGCCGAAATCTGCTGCCGCTGCTCCGCTGTCGTCTTCACCACTTGATTGACCACGCGAGCCACTGCCGCACCGCTCAGATTGAGCGGTCTGCCCTGCCTCTCGGGAAAGACGCGGCCAATGATCATACGCGCGGCCGGAGCGATCTCACTTTCGGAGACCGAACGCAGATAGTCTGCAACCAGGGCCGCCATCTTCTTGCGCCCTGTGGTCGCCTCCAACTTCTCACCCAATTCAGCAAGCTCTGCGAATGTGGACATCTGACCAACCTGCAGCTGCACCAGAATCAGGACACGGAAACCCTCGGCAGCCGGGGACATTGGCAGGGTGCGAGGCTGTAGAGGTACGCCTTCTGGCGTCTACATCATAACCAAGTTTACTCATGCCGGATGCATAGACAAAACGAGAGTTGGTTCCAGGACTTGCTCCTGGCCAGCATCAACTCGCCGCTTGTGGACGCAGCCTCAAAAGGGGGGCATTTGCCCGGCTTTTGCTGCGGGCGCTATAATGTAATGTCCCACAACGCCAAGTCTGGAATGCAGCCACGGAGAGCAGCAGAACTTGCCGCGGGCGAACCAATCGTGGATATGGCCAAAGCCCATGCTTGGCGACGGGATTCGAGACTGAGGAGGCTCCAATCTTGGAGGATTTCTTTCGACTGGTATCAAGGGACGCCGTGCAGGCCGAAGAAGGGGAGGCCCGCACAGTCGCTAGCAGCGACGAGGTACTCTTGGACGCCTATTCGCAGGCGGTTACCGAGGCGGTGGAGGCGGTTGGTCCATCCGTCGTCCACCTGGAGGTGGAGTACACGCCACGCAGACGCCAGGCGGCTGGCCGCCCGGGTCAGCAGGCGCAGGGGAGCGGTTCTGGCTTTATCGTGACACCGGACGGCTTTGTCCTGACCAACAGCCACGTTGTGCACAACGCAAGCCGCATCGGGGTGATTCTGAGCGATGGCCGCCGAAACGAAGGCGAGCTGATCGGAGACGACCCAGATACTGACCTGGCAGTGGTTCAGATCCATGCGCCCGACCTCGCCCTGGCAAGCCTGGGTGACTCACGGTCCCTGCGCGTGGGTCAGCTGGTGATCGCCATCGGCAATCCTTATGGCTTCCAGAGAACGGTGACGACCGGCGTCGTGAGCTCCCTGGGCCGCTCCCTGCGCTCACAGACCGGTCGGCTGATAGACAACGTCATTCAGACCGACGCCGCACTGAACCCAGGCAGTTCAGGTGGCCCGCTGGTGACGTCACGCGGTGAGGTCATCGGTGTCAACACGGCTATCATCCTCGGTGCGCAGGGGCTGTGCTTCGCCGTTCCGATCAACACGGCCCGCTACATCGTACCGCGACTCATCAACGAGGGCCGGATCAGGCGGAGCTACCTTGGGCTTGGGGGCCAGAGCGTTCCTCTGGCACGCCGTGTGGTCCGTTTCTACGAACTGCCGGTCGAGAGCGGCGTACAGGTCACTGCCGTGGAGGAGGGCAGCCCTGCCCAAAAGGCCGGGCTTTTGGAGCGAGATCTGATCGTTGCCTTTGATGGTCAAGCGATCTCCAGCATCGATGACCTGCTGCGGCTGCTTTCAGAAGAGCGCATTGGAGTGGAATCGGAACTAACGATCATCCGCGGCGCTGACAAGCTCAGCCTGAAGGTCATCCCCGAGGATCGCCAGAATGCGGCATGAGCACGATAGGCGCAGGCATTCCACATACCGCGAAACCCCCGGAGGCGGAAAGTGACCGACAGCGATCCTTTGGACGGGCCGCAGCTACGTGTGCTGGGGATCGCTGGCAGCCTGCGCGCTGGTTCCTACAATCGCGCCTTACTGCGTGCTGCCCAGGAACTCGCTCCTGAGGGTATGGAGATCGCGACCTTCGACCTGGCCCCAATCCCAGCCTACAATGCTGACGTAGAGCGACAGGGACTGCCGGAGCCCGTCGCCGCCCTGAAAGCGGCAATCCGCGGCGCCGATGTCTTGCTCATCGCCACATCGGAATACAATCGTTCCATCCCCGGGGTGCTCAAGAACGCTCTCGACTGGGCCTCTCGCCCGCCCACTAACTCGCCCCTGAATGGCAAGCCGGTGGCCATCATGGGGGTGTCCACCGGCAGCTATGGCACGGTGAGAGCTCAGGGTCACCTGCGCCAGGTCTGCGTGGCGACCAATATGCTGCCCTTGAATCGGCCAGAGCTGTACGTCGCGCGAGCCGAGGAAAAGTTCGACGCCGAAGGGCGGCTCACCGATGCAAAGACGCGCAACCGTGTGGGGAAGCTGCTGCAGGCTCTGGTCGAGTGGACGCTTCTGCTGCAGGGGCGATAGGACCTGCGGTCAGACAGACACAGTGAGTCCGGAGCGCAACTGGATCCTGTCCCTACTTCCCTCACAAAGCACGGCCAGTGGCTTCCTCTCGCAGCCAGATGGCAATCTGACTGGCTAGGGTCTTGCCAATCGCCGGGAGCTGGCGGAGGCCCTCTTCACCACTGGAGTGATAGATCACGGCGATGCTCTCGGGCCACTCGTCCACTGTCCACGCAGCCTTGCGATAGGCCCAGATGCGATAGCCGCTGGCCTGCTCCAGTTCGAGGTCGTACGTTGCGAGGAACAGCCTTTCTGCAATGCGCGTGTTGACCGCCAGCGGCCCTGGCGCAATGTAGCGCGGCATGCGGTCCAAAAGGCCGTGGCGCGTACACAGCTCACGCACAGTCAGGCCGAGACGGGCGTTGTAGGCTCCGGGT
>JBFEPU010000312.1:0-3279 GCA_041549915.1 Anaerolineae bacterium
CCACGCCCCCGGAGTTTGTCAGCAGGCTCCTGGGGGGATACCAGCGAAGCGGATGGTATCAAGAGGGACAGCCTGCTGTACGGGGACGAGAGGCTGTGCGCATGGTGCGCGACGGCTGGGCCTGCCGATGCGAGGCAGGGGGCTGGGCGTGGGAGCCCAGCCTGCTGTGCTGTACGGGGACGGGAGGCGGATGCCATCACGAAGGGCAGCCTGCAGTGCACGTGCGAGAGTGCGCTGCCGGCGCCGTGACGTCACACGACGCCAAGCCGACACGAGTAACTGCTAGGAGGCGGTGGACATGACCAGCTGGCACGAAAGAGACGACTTCTGGGACACTTTCGCTCCACTGATGTTTGATGAGCAGCGGTGGGCGGCCGCACCATCTGAGGTTGATCAGGTTCTGGCCCTGCTGACCCTCGACCCCGCTGCGGCGATCCTCGATCTGGCCTGTGGCCCTGGCAGGCACTCCCTGGAGCTCGCCCGCCGCGGCTTCAAGGTCACAGGGGTGGACAGGACGGCCGCCTATATCGAAGGAGCCCGGAAGCGAGCCGATGAGCAAGGCCTGAGCGTTGAGTTTGTGCAGGCTGACATGCGGGAGTTTTGCCGGCCCGACAGCTTCGATGCCGTGATCAGCATGTACACATCCTTCAGCTACTTTGAGGATCCAGCTGAGAATAGGCGTGTACTTCAAAACGTGCACCGCTCCCTAAAGGGCGGTGGAGCGCTGCTGATAGACATGATGGGCAAGGAGATACTGGCCCGCAAATTCCAGCCGCGCGATTGGGTCGAGCAGGACGACGTCCTCTTCTTGCAGGAGCGCACGGTGCGCAGGAATTGGAGCTGGATGGAAAACCGCTGGATCATGCTCCGTGGCCAGGAGCGTCGGGAGTTCACCATCTCACATTGGCTCTACTCCGCCAGCGAGCTGATCGATCTACTGAGGGAGTGCGGGTTTGCGGCCGTTGATATCTTTTGCGACTTTGGTGGTGCGCCGTATGATCACGCTGCCAGCAGGCTGATTGCCGTGGCGCACAAAGGGCTGTGACCCAAGAGCGTCCATGTTACGCGAGCTGGAACCGGGCCAATACCATCGCGTGCGGAGATTGTACCAAGACTTTGACTACAGTCTCTCGATCCGGGCCTTGATCGAAGGCAACAACCGCGGGAGGATCTTTGTGGACGATGTCGAGCGACCGCGCACCGCGCTGGCGCTCACCGTCGAGGGGGCCCTGCTCGCGGGCGAATACGGCAACCCCAGGACCAACCAGGCACTGCGCAGGCTGTTTGAGGAGCAGATCTTCAGCGGCAAGGTGTTCGTTGAGGACGACTGGAGCGTGACCCTGGCGGTGCATCCGCAGGAGTGGGCGGCCAGGCTGCCGGAACTGATCCCCAGCCACCAGGCGGACATCCTGCCGCGCTTTCACTATCTCTGCCAGGAGCTCAGGTTTGCCTGGAGCGAGCGCCTTCCGACTGGGTACGATGTGCGCCGCATAGACCACTATCTGCTGCACAATCCCGGGCTCACGATTCCGGCTGCCATTCCGAACCGGATCCAGACTGCCTGGCGCACAACCGATCTCTTCGTCGACAGAGGAGTCGGCTTTTGCGTGGTGCACAACCACCAGGTTGTCTCGTGGTGCATGGCCGACTGCACCGCTGGCAGCCGCATTGATGTGGGCGTGACGACGGTTCCAGCCCACCGGCGGCGAGGGTTGGCAACTGTGGTCGTGGCTGCCACGGTAGAACACTGTCTCGATTTTGGTTTCTCAGCCGTAGGGTGGCACTGCGAACAGGACAATGTCGCTTCGTGGAAGACAGCGGAGAAGGTGGGCTTTGAGAGAGCCCGGGAGTATGTATACTATTACTACATCTTCGACCGTGCGGACCATCTGGCCCAGCTGGGATGGTCGTGCTTCAAGCGCGGAGAATACGAGGCGACGGTCCGCTACTACAACCAGGTCTTTGAGCTGCGGGAGGATCATCCCGATTACTACTACAACTGTGCAGCGGAGGCATGGGGCGCCCTTGGGAATCGCGAGATGGCCCTGACTTGCCTGACCAAAGCAGTGGACAGAGGATGGGCTGACTTTGACCATACCCGGCAAGAGGAGAGATTGCGCCTCTTGCACGACACGCCAGAGTGGCAAGCCCTCCTGGCGCGCATGAAGGGCAGCGTGCATCGGGCGACGGCGTAGCTGCTTGCCAACGGACATGGAGAAACGAGGGGTGAGGGATGGAGTGCAATCTGGAGGGCATCACTGTCCACTATGAGGCCTTTGGCCAGGGTAGACCGATCGTCCTGCTGCACGGCTGGTCGCTTGACCATCGCCACATGGTGAGCGACATGGAACCCGTCTTCCGGCAGCGCGACGGCTGGCAGCGCCTCTATCCCGATTTGCCTGGCCACGGCAAGAGTCCGGCCCAGCCCAGCATCACCAATCAGGACGACCTGCTGAGCGTCGTCCTGGCCTTTGTCGACCGCGTCATCCCAGGGCAGCGGTTCGCGGTGGCCGGCGCGTCGGCGGGGGCGTACCTCGCGCGCGGTGTCGTCCATCACCGTGGGCAGCAAGTGGACGGGCTGTTGCTGACCGTTCCACTCATCGTGCCTGACGATGCGCAGCACGATCTACCAGCGCCGATCACACTGGTGGAGGATCCGGCGCTCCTTTCGGAGTTGCAGCCTCAGGAGGCAGAGCTACTCGAGCTTGCCGTGGTGAAGAGCCGGAAGTGCCTGCAGACCATGGTGACTGACATCGTGCCAGCGATTGAGGCTGGCGATGGCGAGTTCTTGGACAAGATCCGATCGGACCCTGCCAGGTACGGTTTTTCATTCGACGTCGATGCCCTGCCCGAACCGTTCGCGGGGCCCACGACGATCATCGCCGGTAGACAGGACTCGGCGGTCGGCTACCGCGATGCGTGGAGGCTTGTGGAAAACTACCCCAGGGCGACCTTTGTGATTCTGGACCGGGCAGGGCACATGCTGTCGGTTGAACAGGAAGGCCTGTTCCGTGCGCTGGTGAGCGAGTGGCTGGACAGGGTGGAGGAATATGGAAGGCCCTAGGCCGCATGACAGTGGGGGGTGAGTGTGGCTGACGAGAGTCTGATCGCGGTGTGTGGTTTGGACTGCGGAGCGTGCGACATCCGCAGGGCTCCGTTCGACGAGGAGGCGGCTCGCGCCGTCGTGATCTGGTACCAGGAGCAAGGCTGGCTGGAGGAAGATGAAGGGCTAGAGCAGGCCCTGTCGCGCGGCATGTACTGCATGGGCTGTCACGGTCA
>JBFEPU010000313.1:0-3270 GCA_041549915.1 Anaerolineae bacterium
ACGGGAAGGCCCAGAGTCTCACCGAACTGTTCTTCGATCTGCTTCTGCCGCGCGTCGAGGTTCACGTGACACAGTGGACAGGCTACCACAACGGCCTCCGCGCCAACCGCCTTGGCGTTGCGCAGCACCTTCTCGGTCAACTGGACGGCCACCGACAACTTGGTAAAGCCCAGCGACACCCCACAGCACTCGGTCTTGTACGACCAATCAAGTGGTTCCGCCCCCAGCGTCTCAACCAGGCGTTCCATGCGGGTCGGATACTCATAGTCCTGCACTCCAGTGAGCCCAGGCGGTCGCGTGATCATGCAGCCATAGTAGCACACTACTTTGAGGCCTTTGAGTGGCCTGGTCACGGCCTGGGCCACCCTATCGTATCCAATGCGGTCGGCTAGGGTCGTCAGAAGGTGATCCACCACCATGTCCTCAGCGGGCACGTAGACGCCCCAACCGTCCGCAAAGGCATCCGGTTCCCTTCCCGCAGGGGGCGTCGTTGAGGCCAGATCTGGCGCACGCGCTGCGACCTGGCGACGCAGCTCGCCATCCTGACGCACGTCTCGAATGGCAGTCCGCAGGCGCATGAAGCACGAAGGACAGGGCACGGTCACGTAGGAGTGGCCGCTGCGCTGGATCAGAGCGAGGCTCCTGAGCGGCATGATGGTGGATAGTACGTGGTCAGTAGAATGGGCAGGGGTGGTGCCGCAACACACCCAGCCTTCTGGTTCGTCCAGATCGATTCCCAATCCTTCCATCGTCGCCCGGACGGAAATGTCATAGTCTTTGGCGGTGCCATGAAGGCTGCATCCTGGGTAGTAAGCGATGCGGTCGAGGTCGGCGGCGCGCTGCGCAACTTGCCTGCTGGCCTCGGGATGGCGAACCAGGGTGGGCAGGATCTGCAGTTTGCCATCGCGGATCATCTTTACTGCCATCGGAATGTCTCTGGAAACCAGCTGCCGGAAATCCATGTCACCGACCAGTGTCCGACGCAGGTACAGCTCACCTATCATACCGGCTTCGTACATCCGCCCAAAGAGGTTGATCCCGCGGAGCGCCGCGCTGTAGAACAGCGGCACGGACGGCACCCTGGGTTGGATGCCTTCATGCAGAGCCATGATCTTGAGCTCGTCCATGATAGCTGGGAGATCAATGTCATGAGGACATCGAGTGGCGCAGGCCTCGCACTGCGTGCACAGCCAGATAGTGTTGGAACTCAGGACCAAATCCTTCTGCCCCAACTGCAGTGCCCTGAGTACCTGGTGAGGCACCAGATCAAAGTAGGGCGCGACGGGGCAACCCATCGTGCACTTTTTGCACTGGTAGCACAGGTGTACGTTCTCGCCACTCAGTTCTCCTATCGTGGCTGCCAGATCCGACGTTGGTGCAGTGGCCATTCGCGATCCCTTTCGGCTCTAATGACGGCTATCGACTAGACAACCGGACGAGGAAGCAGGCCGGCCCTCTGCAAGATGGTGGGCACGGCTTCTTCCCATTCGATGGCCATGACGTGCACGCCGGCCACCCCCGGGATCTCTCGCACCTGTTGGATGATCTCCACGCATATCCCAATCCCCTGCTCATGCCATGCAGCGGTGCGTGCCTGCTTGTCCTCCTTGGGGATGCCCTTTATCGCATCTGCCATGCGCTGCACATATTCGTCTGGCACATCCATTCCCGGCACCTTGTTTGCCATGTAGCGCGCAGCACCTGAGCTCTTGATTGGGCCCACACCAGCCAGGATATACACATCATCCAACATTCCCAGGTCGCCGGCGCGCTTCATATATTCGGCAAACTTGGGTACATTGTAGATCAACTGCGTCTGAATGAAATCCGCCCCGGCCTTTACCTTTTTGCCCAGCCGGTACGGTCGGAACTCGAACGGATCAGCAAAGGGGTTGGCTGCAGCGCCCAGGAAAAAGCGCGGCGGTACATCCATTGTGTCTCCCGATTCAGTCACGCCTTCTTCGCGCATCTTCTTCAGCATCATCAACATGCTGATCGAGTCCATGTCAAAGACATTCTTGGCCATGGGATGGTTGCCAAAGGTCTGGTGATCTCCGGTCAAGCACAGCAAGTTCTTTATTCCCAGCGCCCACGCCCCCAGCAGGTCAGATTGGATGGCAATCCGGTTGCGATCTCGAGCCGTCATCTGGATGTTGGGTTCAATGCCAAGCTGCATCAGCATCACGGCCACTGAGATGGACGACATGCGGACTACAGCAGTCTGACAGTCAGTGATATTGACCGAGTCGACGTTGCCCTTGAGATACTGAGCCTTCTCTTCGATAACCTCGCGGCTGGCACTTGCCGGGGGCCCAATCTCCCCGGTAACGGCAAAGTAGCCGGCACGGAGCACTTTTTCAAGGTTGCTGCCAGCGATCACTGCGTTGGATGGATCTGCTCCTGCCATCGTTCTTCTTCCTTCCCGTTGGTTCCGGCTGCATGTGGATGATCGACCACGAGCCAGGACTACTGTCGAAGATCCTCGCGGACGATCTTGCGGGCTCCGCCGTCGCGACTGGTACGCCAGTCCTTCATCGGCTTGGGCTCCAGGAGAAGCTCCAGCCTGCCCAGGGAGGCCATCCGGTCGTAGATGTTCTGCCATGCACACGGCGTGTCAGGGTCTACTTCGCAGACGCCACCCTGTGAACCGCCACACGGTCCGTTGAGCAAGCTCTTGGCGCAGCGCGATATCGGACAAATGCCGGCCGTTGTACCCAGCACGCAGTCGCCGCACGCCTGGCAGCGCTCCTCCCAGACCCCCTGCTCGGTAGGCTGCCCCAGAAACGCTGTGTTCAGGCCCGGAACGGTGACAATCTGCGGGAACTGCTCATTCATCGTCTGCACGCCAATGCCGCAGGCCAGCGAGAGAACAACGTCCGCCTTGGACAACAAGTCAGCCACGGCTTCGTTGTATTCATACTCACACTGGCGCTGCACAGTAGCCTCCATCAGCTCGATCTCCTTGCCGTCGAGTTGAGTTGCCATGCGCAGCGAGGACGCGAGCACACCGACCTCCTTTTCACCGCCAGCGAAGCACACGGTGACGCACGTGCCGCAGCCCAGCACAAGGACTTTGCGGAAGCCGGAGATCATCCGGCGTATCTCCGCCAGAGATTTCTGTTCGGCTACGATCATAGGGCTCTCCTTCTAGCGACTACCTGTCCAGGCACCCATAGACGTCATTGGCCAGCTCGCAAAGGGTTCGGGCCAAGCTCTCGTATGCGCTCGGTCATCTCAGTGGTGATCTGGGCCCAACGCACGCCCTCGGCC
>JBFEPU010000314.1:0-3260 GCA_041549915.1 Anaerolineae bacterium
GCTTTCCACTTGATTGTCTCGCTTCAGCGTGTACGGCACCTCGTGGAATCGGTGCTCGGCACTGTCCATCTCTGCGAAGAGGGGATGCGACCGGAAGCGTCCCAGTAGCCGACGGCATTGCCTGACTGCATCGGCAGTTTGTGCGGCGTCAGTGATGCCATATCGGCGAGCGCGCGCTTGGGCCCAGAGCGTAAAGTCTTCCGCGTCCCTTGGGCCTGCAGCGGCTGGGAAACGCCAGGCCGCCAGTGCCTCATGTACTATGGAGCCAATGACCCATGCAGGGGCGCTGGGTTTCCGCGCGGAGGGTACCACGCGCCACACGCGCTGCATCGGCAGCCGATCCTCACCTGCAATACGCCGATCCAGGTGCTGGGCAGTCGCGGCGATGGGGGCCAGCAGCGGAGGGGGGAGTCGCAGAGCGACAAGAGATGTCTCCGCCTCGTCTGAGGAGCCAACGGGCTTGTGTGCTACGTCGCCGTGGTAGATGCGGCATGCCACGGACGTGTCCCCTATCTGCAGCGGGATATCCAGCGTGTCATCATGACCTTCATGCTTGAGGCGTCGCGTGTCCAAACCGAGCGCATCCGGCCCGGCGATCTTGCCAAGCCAACCCCACGGTCTCCCCAGGGTGCCATCTCGCTTCAGCGTGATGCATCCGCTCAGAATGAGTTTCTCACGAGCCCGTGTTGCGGCCACGTAGAACAGCCGGTCATCTTCTGCGTCCTCTTGGTCTCGGCATCGATTATTCGCCAGCCAATACGCGCCAGGCTCCTGCCCGTTCTCGTCCTCAAGCTTTGTCACAATCCCCAGTTGTGGGTCCACGAGGATGCTCGGTCTGCGCCGGCTTGCATGTGTGATGTCCCCGATGACCACGACCGGGAACTCCAAGCCCTTGGCAGCGTGGACGCTCATGATCTGCACGGCGCCCTCAGCCGTGCCTCGAGCTTCACCTTCGCGGACACCAGTGTCGCGGAGATGGTTCACATATTCCAGGAACGCGCCGACGCCGACGAGTCCGCTGGCGTGTGCATCAGCCAGAAGCTTGGAGACGTTGCGCGCCGCTCGTGCTTGCCCTGCCAGAAGAAGGGCAGCGCGGTAGTGAGTGGCATCCAGGAAGGCTTTCAGCACATCCGCAACGGGGGTCCTCCCAACCTGGCGGTGGAGAGCGGCGATGGACTCCACAGCACGCGAGGCAGCCGGCCGCTGTTCAGGAGACAGATTGCCGATGGCGTCGCACAGTCCATCCCATAACGAACTGCCAGGAGCGCGACGATCTCGATCCTGACACAGGTCGTACAGTGCCAGGTCGGAAATGGCGAAGGCTGGTGAACGCAAAAGGCCGACCAATGCCAGGTCGTCGGTAGGATCGGCCAGTGCCTGCAGGGCATTGAGCAAATCGCGGATCTCTGGCCGGTCGTAGAATCCCCGCCCCGCCGCCGTCAGGTAGGGGATACCGAACGCTTCCAGCGCATCTTCATAAGCAGCAAA
Organism: Anaerolineae bacterium; assembly: GCA_041549915.1. Taxonomy (GTDB): domain Bacteria; phylum Chloroflexota; class Anaerolineae; order UBA2200; family UBA2200; genus JBFEPU01. The sequence goes on from JBFEPU010000314.1 coordinate 1,489, forward strand.
TGATGTCGACGCGCGACACAAGATGGCGACATCTGAGTACTCCATTGCGCGCGGGCGTCTTTCTCCCTCGAAGTGGATGCCTTTCTCCATCCACTCCGTGATGCGATCAGCCACCGCCTGGCCCGCTCGCACCAGCGCACCCTCCTTCTTAGTACCTACCGCCAGGAGTAGCTCGATGTGGGGTGCAGCAAGCCCCTCAGCCGCGTTGCGGCGATAGGGCACAAGTTGGGCGAAGGGTTCAGCCCAGGGTCGGTCGGGGTCTTCCGATGGCGGCAGCACGCACTTTAGGAGGTCATTCAGGCCCGCCACGAGCCCCTCGTGGGCGCGGTATGACGTGTCCAAGGCGAAGGCTTTTCCGCCGCCCCTCTCGATGCGCCTGCGTTCGTCGCGAAAGACGGTGACGTCTGCGCCGCGAAAGCGGTAAATAGATTGTTTGGCGTCACCTACGATGAACAGCTTGTCCTGTGGCCCGTTCAGCAGATTCACGAGGTCTCGCTGGCGCCCGTTGGTGTCCTGGAATTCATCCACCAGGATGGCCTGGATCTCTCCCTGCCAACGCCTGCGCACCGATTCTCGATCTCTCAAGAGAACGAGTCCGCGGTGCTCCAGGTCGTCAAAGTCAAGGGCACCCAGTTGCTGCTTGAGGGCGTCGTAGCGCTCACAGGCGACGCTGTAGGCACGGTGGAGCAAAGGCGCCGCCTCGGCCCAATCGTCATCCGCTGAGTTCAGCTCGAGCTGCAGCAGATCTGAGCGGCCCTTCCACTGTTCTCGCAGCGTCCTGAGGGCTTGCTTCACGACTGCAAGCTGCTTCGCGCCTCCCGGCCAGGCGTTGGCACTTCCTCGAGAAACTCTGATCCCGTCCAGCTGGCTCAGGGCGGCGATGCGATCGCACAGTGAGCCCTGCTCAGCAACGTGCAGCGCGGCCAACGCTTTGCGGCGTTCGACCTCCATCGCATCGCTGGGATCGCTGGCGGATTCCGACCGAAGGGTGGACGCGGCCTCCTTCCAAGCAAGCGCACTGAGGAGCTGGCCCAGCTCGCGCTCCTTTCGCTCCGCCAGGGCCTCCTGCCAGCGAGTCAACAGGTCCCCTTGGCAGCGCTGCATCGTCTCTGCGACATCCCATCGCTTGCCCAGCAGCGTGTCGAGTGCGGAGCGAAAGTCTCCTTCACTAAGCAAGGCGAACAGCCGGACGGCCTGCACATCATCTGCTGCCCAACCCAGCGCCTCCTCCACAGCCCGGGTGCGTAGGATCGTGATCTGGCCCTCTTCCAACACTCCAAAGCGGGGATCAATCTCCGCTTCCGCTGGGTGAGCTCTCAACACGTCCGCGCAAAAGCTGTGAATGGTGCCGATCCTGGCGGCATCGAGCTGTGTATAGAGCTCCTGAAACCGGTCCCGCTCGATGGGAGACAGTTTGGTCTGCAAGTGCTTTCGCACCTCGTCGCGGACGCGATTGCGCATCTCTCGGGCGGCTTTGTTGGTAAACGTGATCGCCAGAATCGACCGTAGAGGCAGTCCCTCAGCCAGGAGCGAAAGATAGCGGGCCACCAGCGTGAGCGTCTTGCCTGTCCCAGCACCGGCGGTCACGACCACATCGCAACCGCGGGCCGTGATCGCCGGCAGCTGCTGCTGACTGGGGTTCATGTCAGCAACGATTGGATGCAGATCTGGCTTGACAGCACCCGAACCCATGAGATGCATCTCCCCCATACGAGAAATGTGTCAGAATCGGAAGCGAGGTTTGTATTGCCAGCAGAACGCGGAGGCAGGAC
>JBFEPU010000315.1:0-3257 GCA_041549915.1 Anaerolineae bacterium
CGTGTCGGCGTGATCAACGTGCCGCTCACCTACCCGGCTGAAGCCGTCAACGGCTTCCTGCTGTCTGGATCGGACGCTTCAGGCATTGGCAGGTCGGGACTTGCCCACCCTGCCGCGATACTTGATGAACTGCGCAAGCAGGGCATCAAGCATATCCTCGACGTGCCGAATCTGGCCAGACTGTCCAACCGGGAACCACGCCAGGCGCCACTGCTACTGCAGCAGATGGTGGATGCGCGCTCACGGAGCATCCTGCACCTGATGCGCACGCAGCCCTGGGATGTGCTGATGGCGGTCTTTGTTGCCACGGACCGCGTGCAGCACCACTTCTGGCCCATCCCCGACCTCGCTCTTGACGATCCAGGCTGGACGCCCATCCACCACGTCTACCAGCAGATCGACGCCTTCCTGCACGATGCGCTGACCCTGGTGGGCGAGGACACGACGGTGCTGGTAGTCTCGGACCACGGTTTTGGCCCACCGCGTCCGGTCCTGCATCACCTCAACGCACTCCTTGCCCAACTGGGCCTCGTGCACTTTCGCGGAGCCAGGCCATCGCCAGCAAGCTCGACGCTGAAGAAACTGCTGGTATGGGGACGGCGGTGGATCCCATTGCAGCTCCAGGGTTCTCTGGCCCGTGCCTTTCCAGGAATGCACCTTCGCGCGATGAGCGTCTCTATGATGCCCAGCATCGACTGGTCACGGACCCAGGCCTTTATCGACCCATTTGCGGGACAATTGCACATCAACCTCCAAGGGCGACAGCCAGCAGGGATTGTTCCTCCACAGGCCTACCAGCCGCTGCGCGACCGCATGCGGGCCATCCTGTGCGAGCTGCGCGACCCCGGTAGTGGCCTGCGGGTGGTGCAGGCAGTTGACACACGTGAAGACGTCTATCATGGACCGTACGCGCACCTTGCAGGGGACCTGCTGATTCGCTGGAAGGAAGGTTTTCCCTACCGTGCCCTTTCCTGCGAGGCTGACGGACGGCAGGTTATCGTTCGTGCGCCAAATGAGACGCCAGGCGAGGGACGCGGCCGTGGATGGTCAGGGACCCACCGCCCGGAGGGCGTCTTTCTCGCGCGGGGTCCCCGCATCAAGCATGGGGCCACCATTGAGGGCGTGACGGTGTATGACATCGCGCCAACGGTTCTCTACCTCCAGAATCATCCGATCCCCCCGGACATGGATGGCCAGGTGCTGATGCATATCTTCGACTAATGTGCCGTCGAGGCTAGAAGCGCGGCTGGAGCACCCTGAGGCGAAAAAGACCTTCATTTGACCAAGCCGATGCCTCAGACAGCCGTATCTGCATCCTGATGAATCGACAAACTTGATCGACATTGCCCCTACGCGGTTAGGGCGGGCGATCCGGTATGATGTTGTGTCTTCGCCCACCCGCGCTCACACATGAAGTGCGAGTCGGATTGCAGCTATAACCAACACCGCAAATCGCGCGACCTGAGATTTCCGACCAGGGTTCGCCTGGAGTCTACGGCAGTAGTAGCCCCCCCCACTTTGAGATTCAGATGGGTCGAGGCCTCGATGACCTCAGCCTCTGGCTCCATCTCGCCCGAACGGCCGAGCAGGTCCCACAACATCCGGCAGCACGCCGACGGACTGTCGGGTTCCAGGAGCCGGTCAACAACCTGATCATCTGTCTCTGCGTCCATCAACCATGCCTCACTAAGCCTCAATCATGGTGACGTCGCCCTGCCCAATCGTGGCCGGGGCTGCGGCTTGTGCACATGCTCGCAGAAATGTATCGCAGCATGCAAGTCGACAAGGCTCCTCTTGGCGCAGGGGAGCAAAACGCAGCTGCACGGAACTCTCAGAAGGCCGCGGCAGGATTCAGGTGGGTGTTAGAATCCAGACCTGCGCTTTGTGATATTGGAAGTATCCCAGCATGGCCGAGTGAGCTGAGGTCCTAGACCGGGTTCTGATGGTGCCATCACACCCGGAATCAAAGTCGCCAGACATTCCCCTGGCACCTTGAGTCAAGCCCGTTATCGCTCTGTTGTAGTTTCGCGGCGCGCGCACCCCGCGCTAGGCCAAGACCTGGGGATTGAGGCAGTTTAGCAAGGGCTCGCCGTGCAAGAAGCGATGGACCTCCTCCGCAGCCACGCCAGCACAGTACTGCAGCACGTCGCGGGACGCACCTGCGATGTGGGGCGTTAGGGTCACGTTATCCAGCTGTAGGAGCTGATCACCTCGGGCCAGTGGTTCTGCTGCAAAGACATCCAGCGTCGCACCGGCGATCTTTTGCTCTTGGAGCGCTTTCGTCAGCGCCTGGTGATCGACGATGCGGCCACGGGCGGTGTTCACGAAATACGCACTCGGCTTCATCAATGCCAGCTCCCTGGCACCGATCATTCCGGCCGTCTCGGCCGTCAGCCGTGCACACAGAAACACGAAATCGGATTCTCGCAGCAGAGTATCGAGCTGCTGCACTTTGGCGGCACCGACTGCTTCCATCTGGCTTGCTGCCACGTAGGGGTCGTACGCAATCACTCGAGCCTGAAACCCCAGGCTGAGTATGCGAGCGAGCTTTGTGCCCACTTTGCCCAACCCGATGATGCCGGCAGTGCGTGTGCGCAACTGAGGACCCACCTGCTCATACTGGTAGGCGCCGATCTCCCAGACTCCTTGCTTCATCTGCTCATGGCCGCGCACGATGTTGCGAGAGTGCGCCAGCAGAACACCGACAGCGAACTCGGCCACGGCCAGCGAGTTTCGGCCCGGCGTGTTCACAACCGCGATGCCCAGTTCCGTCGCAGCATCGATGTTGATATTGCCGGGCCCTCCGCGGCAACAGACGATGAGCTTCAAGTTGGTGGCAGCTTCAAGGACGGCGCGCGTGATAGGGGATAGATGCACGATCAGGATATCCTCATCAGTGACGCGTCCGACGAAATGGTCGATCTCACCGTAGTACTCGCTGACCTCTTGAGTCTCCACCTCCCCGCGCGGCTGAGAGGTTGCCCCGTCCCAAGCGCCACCCGTACTCCCTGGCAGGGTCCTGTCGGGCAACGGCAGCCCGTCGACCGGGTATGGGTACTCCACCGTTCGGAAGTCCATTTCGCTCTGCTGGCCTGCCGGATCCTAAGGGAAAAGTGCACTACAGAATCGAAAGGATGGAAGCGTGATGTTGGTAATTGATGCAAATAAATGTTCAGGCTGCAGACGGTGTGAGACCCATTGCTCCTTCTATCATTCCGGCAAAACGGGGTATCACGGAGCAAGAATCAAGGTCGAAA
>JBFEPU010000316.1:0-3257 GCA_041549915.1 Anaerolineae bacterium
AGTTTCCAAGAGCTGGCCGAGCAACACTGCAAGTGCGACCTCGGGTCCCTGTTCGACGATTGGGTGAACTAGCCCTAGAAGCTGCTCCCACAAGCGCTGTCGAATCAGGCCTGGTCCCGCCATGACCAAGACTCCTTGCAGAGCGCCAAGAGCACGAGTTCTGGGCACCCCCCGGTGCGACACTGGCGTCCTGCAGTCCACTCATCTACGGCAGCGTACTCCCTCGCGCGTCCTCCCAAGGCAGAGTCCAGCCATCCAGGCCTGCCCGTAGGAGCTGCACGTCCGCGCGCTTTGTCCTCCAGGTTTGCTGGCCTATAATGACGGCATGCCGCGATGCCACAGCTCGTGCGAGGAGGGGGCTGATGACCGTCATACCTGAAGACATCGCCAAGCTGCTCATGGCTGTCTTGGTCGGGGGACTGATCGGTGCAGAGCGTGAGTACCGAGACAGGGCAGCCGGATTTCGCACCATCATTCTCATCTGTATGGGTTCAACTCTATTCACCATCTTCTCTCTGAAGCTCGGCGGGACCCAGGATCCAGTGCGCGTCGCTGCGGCCGTTGTCAGTGGCGTGGGCTTTCTTGGCGCTGGCACTATCCTCCGTGGTCCCGGGCGTGTGGTAGGCCTGACCACGGCATCCACGATCTGGCTGGCCGCCGCGCTGGGCATTGGAATCGGTGGAGGCTACTATCTCCTTTCGGCCGTTTCCGCGGGCCTGGCGTGGGTCGTTCTCGCGGTCTTTCCAAGGGTTGAGGAGTGGATTGACACTGTGCGGGACACTCGAACTTACCACGTGACGTGCAGCTCGGGCCCGAAGATGTACCAGGAGATTGAGGATCTGATCCGTAGCTGTGGACTGCGTGCCAAGCAGCGGGGACGTGCCAAGTCAGGCGAACAGATGGTGTGCAGCTGGGACATGTCTGGCTCACCTGAGAGCCACAGGCAGTTCGTCGAGAATCTGCTTGAGCACCCGGACGTGAAGGACTTTCACAGTTGAGCCAAGGCTGGCTGACTGTAGGAGACAACCGTTGATAGCACCGTCCCATGCAACAAAGATACTATCCGGCTCCGCAACCACTTTGGCTGTGACACACCCTGCCAGCTTTGCCGTATGGTTGTGATCACAGCATGAAGATCCGTCTCCATCTCACCTGGGCCCTGCTCACTGCCCTGCTGCTTGCTTCCTCGCTGATTCTGGTTGCGCGCGCCAGGTCTGAACAACGCCTGGTGACCGTAGACTACGAGGGATTCAGCGAGTTGCAGCGGCTAGGTTCTCAGGCGCTGCAGATCATCAACTACCAGGCGGGTGTCCTAGCGGCACTTTGCTCTCAGGAACAAGTGGCAGAGCTGCGACAGGCCGGTTTCGAGGTACGGATCATCGACTATGCGGCCGATCCCAGCTTGTACTACCTGGCCTACCCCTTGCCAGCCGCTGACCCGCAAGCGCTGTCCATCGCGCTGGCATCCTTCGCCTACGGCAGGGATGCCTATATCGTAAAGGCCACTTCTGAGCAGGCGCACGCCCTGAGCGAGCGTGGCGTCGATCTGTTCAAGCTGCCTGATTCAATCGTTGTCCCCAGTCCCCAACACCGCCCCAATGCGGTGACCGCCGGATGGATGTACAGCCCGGTTGTGCAGTCGATGGTGGACACCGTCTCGCCGACGCTGTTGCTGCACCATGTGTGCAAGCTGCAGGATCGTGACTCGCTGGCCTACTGCAATGAACTGGGCACTCGCTATTCCTACGCCACGGAGGGGCTGAATGAGGCAGCGCAGTACCTCTACGACCAGTATGCTTCGTTGGGCCTATCAGTGAGCTATCACCCTTTCACCTACATGGGCACAGTGATGACCAACGTCGTCGCCGAACTGCCCGGTGTCAGCCCCGGCAGCGATCACATCTACGTCCTCGGCGCGCATTACGACTCTACTTCGCGGGACACTGACAGATTCGAGACTGCGCCCGGAGCCGATGACAACGCGAGCGGCGTGGCGGCAGTGGTCGAAGCAGCACGCATCCTCAGCCAATACTCATTTTCCCACACCTTGCGCTTTGTAAACTTTGCCGGTGAGGAGCAGTTCCTTCTCGGCAGCAGCGCGTACGCCAAGCAGGCGAGGGAGCGGGGAGACCTCATTGAGGGTATGATCAACCTGGACATGATCGCCTATGAAACCGTCCCCCCCGACGATCACATAGTCGAGATCCATGCCGGCCAGAACCCATCCTCTATCGCCTTGGCCGATGCTTTCATCCACAGTATCTCCGAATACGGGCTGAGCCTTGTGCCTCAGCAGATCATCACTGATGCAACGTGGCGCAGCGACCACGCTTCCTTCTGGAGCGAGGGCTATCCGGCAATCCTGGGCACGGAGGACTTTGACGACCAGAACCCCCACTACCACAGCAAGCGCGATACTGTGGCCCACCTGCAGCCCCAGATGATGGTCGAATACACCAAAGCTTCTGTGGCTACGCTGGCCCAGTTGGCCTCGCGGCCACCACAGCACGAACCGTCCGACGTTTTGGAGATCGAAGGCTACGTACGGCTGAACAGCTGGGACGGTCCGGGCTTGAACGGCGCGACCGTGCGCTGGGAGACTTTTGTGAATTCCACCGTGTTTGGCGAAGCCTCTACGGATGCCAACGGGTACTATAGCTTTGAGCCCGTAGCTTTCTCCTCCGCTCCTGTACTCATACGCGTGACCGCGTCCCGTGAAGGCTACGATGTGGAGCCATCCGAAGGCCATTGGCTTTGGTACCGTGGGGACCATGAGTCTCACCAGCTGGACTTCGTTGCCCGAATGAACATGCGTACCTACCTGCCAATCATCGCCAAGCACTAACCCTAGATGGTCATGCCAACCGAGCACAAGGAGATCGCGGAGGACGAACCAAGGATGGACCTGAAACCGCTGCGGTTCATTGGCGAATCCATAGAAGTGGAGTTTGACCAGACGCCGACCTTGGAGAAGGTGCCGGGCTGTCCCGACCGCTTTCTGTGGCAGGGGAGAACCTACGAAATCACCGAGAAGCTAGCTGAGTGGCATGACTATACCCGGCGAGGGCGCATGGCACGCAACATGCGCCCCACGCACCTAGCTGCCGCCTCGCGTCGGGGTTCGTGGGGAGTTGGGCGCGACTACTACCGCGTGCGCACCCACACCGGACGCATCTTCGACCTCTACTACGATCGCGCACCTGGCAAGGCTGGAGAGCGCAAGGGAGGCTGGTTTCTGTTCAGGGAGATGTCGGCCG
>JBFEPU010000317.1:0-3255 GCA_041549915.1 Anaerolineae bacterium
AGTCTGCAAACTGAACGGGCAGTTCCGGCAGTGGGGAGGGGCGTCCAGCGGAGTATGCTTCGTACAATGTCTGTAGCTCGCCCAGCAGTGTGGAGAAGGACCAGCCATCGTGCACAAAGTGGTGCTCAACCTGAATCAGGACGTGATACTGCGGATCGAGCTTCAGCAGCGTCCACCGGAGCAAGGGCAGGCGAGTTGTATCAAAGGGCTGCTGGAATGCCTGCCAGGCCAATCGCTCGATCTCACTCTCACGCTGATCCCCTGCGCGGAGGCTCAGGTCGACGACTGGGACGTCCACAGTCCACGGGGGGTGGATTACTTGCGCAGGCCGCCCGTTGACTGCATTGAAGCTGGTACGCAGGATCTCATGACGCCGCACAATCTCTGTCAAGGCTTGGTTGAGAATCGCCACTTTGAGGGGGCCCTTGAAGTGGATGAGAGCCTGGAAGTTGTATGCCAGGTTCCCCGGCGCAAGTTCCTGCAAGAACCACACCTGCTCTTGTGCAAAGCTCAGTGGAATTGGGCCGGCACGTGGGACTGGTTCAATAGGTGGGAGCACCAGCGGCCTGTCACTCGCCCTCGCCTGTCGTATAGCCGTTGCCAAGCCGGCGATGGTGGGCGTTTCAAACGCTCTCGCGAAAGGCACATCAACTTCGAACTCTTCCCGCACTCGAGACAGGGTCTGGGCCAAGGCCAGGGAGTGCCCCCCAAGGTCGAAGAAGCTGTCGTGGATGCCAACCTCTTCGAGCCCCAGCACCTGTGTCCAGATGCTGGCCAGCAGCTCCTCGACGGGGGTGCGTGGGGGCACGAAAGCCTCCTCGATCTCAGGCCGCGCCCTGTCGGGGGCAGGGAGCGCACGGCGATCCACCTTGCCATTAGGCGTGAGGGGCAAAGCATCCAGGAAGACGAAGGCTGTGGGTACCATATAGTCGGGCATCCTATTGTGGACGAACTCGCGCAATTCACTGCTTGTGGGCGGCGGCTCTTTGCCCCGAACAACATAGGCTACCAGACGTCTGTCGCCCGGCGTGTCCTCTCGGGCCAGCACCACAACCTCCCGCACAGCCGGGTGCTGGCTCAGGACTGTCTCGATCTCGCCCGGCTCCACCCGAAAGCCCCGTATCTTGACCTGGTAGTCAACCCTGCCTACGAACTCGATACTGCCGTCAGGCAACTGCCGGGCCAAGTCACCGGTGGCGTACAAGCGTGCTCCCGGCTCATCACTGAAAGGATTTGGTCGAAAGTACTCCGCGGTCAGTTGAGGGAGGTGCAGGTAGGCCCGCGCGAGGCCATCACCACCGATGTGTAGCTCGCCCGGGACACCAACCGGCACTGGCTGCATGTTCTTGTCCAGGAGATAGATCTGTGTGTTGGCGATGGGCCTACCAATGGGCACAGTCGGTGCCCATTGCTCGACCTTTCGCACCAGGTACCAGGAAGTAAACGTTGTGCTCTCGGTAGGCCCGTAGACGTGCAGCAATCGCTTTGGTGCACCTTTCAGCAGCACCTCACGGACCCACCTGGGCTCGACAGCTTCACCGCCGAACAGGAGGTCGCGCAGCGAGTGGAAGGCCCACGGGGCTGTGGCCGCCAGCTGGTTGAAGAGCGCTGTGGTCAGGAAAAGCACATTGATGTTTCGCTCGAGGATTTGGTCAGCAAAATCGGTAGGCGAGAGCACCACGTCCGTGGGCAAACCGACAAGACATGCCCCGTGGACAAGCGCTCCCCAGATCTCAAACGTCGCGGCATCGAAGGACGAGTTTGAGACCTGAGCAACCCTGTCGGTAGCTTCGAGTTGCGCATAGTCCGTATTGCAGACCAGCCTAGTTATGGCCCGGTGTTGAATAGCGATGCCCTTTGGCCTGCCGGTGGATCCCGATGTATACATCACATAGGCCAGATTCTTGCCACCTGAGAAGCTGGTCGGATTCTCTTGACTCTCTTGAGCGATGGACTCCCAGTCAGCATCCAGACAGATGACCCGTGTCCCAGCATCAGGTATCGTGCTCTGCAACCGTGTCTGGGTCAGAAGCACCGGAGCACGCGTGTCTTCAAGCATGAGGGCGAGCCGCTCGCTGGGGTACGTGGGGTCCAGCGGCACGTACGCCCCCCCGGCCTTTAGAATCCCGAGCAGCCCCACGACCATGTCGACCGAGCGCTCTACACAGATAGCGACGAGAACCTCCGGCCCAACGCTGAGCTTGCGCAGAAAGTGTGCAAGCTGGTTGGCGCGGCGGTTGAGGTCACGGTAGGTGAGCTGCTGATCCTGGAAGACCAGGGCGATGTTGTCGGGTGTCTGCTCCACCTGCGCCTCGAAGAGCTGGTGAATGCACCGATCCTGCGGATAGGCCCTCTTGGTGTCATTCCACTCGACCAGGATCTGGCGGTGTTCCGCCTCTGTCAGGAGCGGCAGCTCGGAGAGTGCCTGGCCAGGATCGGCAGCCATGGCTCGCAGGAGAGTCTCGACATGCCCAAGCATCCTGACAACAGTGGGGTCATCGAAGCGAAAAGAATCGTAGGCGATCGTCAGCTGCAGCCGTGCAGCCGGGTTCACCGTCACTGCCAGAGGATAGAGCGGCCCTTCTATGAGTTGGAAATCCCGGTGCTCCCAGTTGCCGCCCTGCTCTCTCAAGAAGGAGGTCAGCGAGTAACGCTTGAAATCGACTGTGCTATCGAACAGGCACTCCCCCGGTGGTACATCACTCCACTCTTGGATCTTTTCCAGTGGCGTATGTTCATAGTCCTGGAGTCTGTCCCATTGGGATTGCAGCTCCTTCAACCACGGCAGCAGAGGCATCGCAGGCGGTACGTGTGCGCGCAGCGGAAGCGTGTTTACCACGGGCCCAACTATCGCGTCGGCTCCGTGGCCGTCGAAAGCTGAGCGGCGACACGATCTGGTGCACCCAAAGACCACGTCCTGCTCGCCACTATACCGGCTGAGGAGCAAAGCCCAGGCTCCGTGCAGAACGGTGCTGGCAGTCAGTTGGTTGTCCTCTGCCAGTGTGTACAAGTCACTCGTCAATTCCTCTGACAGATGGATGCTCTGCCTCTGATAGCCTTCTTCCTCGTCTGGATGCGTGTCGCGGGCGCGATCGACAACAAGTGGGGTAGGTGCGGTGAAGCCGGCGAGCAAACGCCGCCAAAATCGCTCTGCATGGCTGAGGTCCTGCTTGGCCAGCCAGTGAGTGTAGTCTTGATAGGGGCGCGGTTGGTCAAGCCCGATACCCTGGAGCTGGCAAAGGCCGTCGTACACGG
>JBFEPU010000318.1:0-3244 GCA_041549915.1 Anaerolineae bacterium
ATTGGTGCGAATCGTGCGATAGGCCTCTGACACGAGGGACTTGGGCTGGCCTACGGCAAAGATCTGCGAAGAGCCGTTTCTACCATTGCCGGGTACGCGCTGAACTGCGCCAATCACTCCCAGCCCCGTGGCTTGCAGATCCTCAGGAGATTTGACCGTGTCATCCAAATACTCTACAAGAAAGGCCAACCCCGCTCCTGCCACAGCTCCCAAGACCGTCGCAAGCAGCGTGTTGCTAAAGACCCTGGGGCGGATTGGCACTTTTGGAGTATCTGCCGGCGAGATCACCGTAACCGTAGCACTCGAGTTCGCTTCGGCCAAGCCAATGTTTGAATAGCTGCTCAAGAGCGCCGAATAGCTGTTCTGGTACTGCACCAGTTGATCCTGCAGGCGCATCAACTCGGTCTGATTCTGGCTCTCGCCCACGCTGTTGAGCTCCTGGATCCTGCTCTCGATCTCCTCGATGCTGGCCTGCAGTTGCTCCATCTCCTGACTCAGGTTCGCCTTGGACTCGGAGTAGCGCTCTCGTTGGATGTTGGTCTGCCACTCGATGAATCCTTCTACCAGCGCATTCGCAGCTGCCGCGATCAATGTCGGATCGGTACCGGTCGCTGAAACCTGGAGAAGCTGCGTGTCACGGACTGGAATCGCCGACAATGAGAAGGAAGTGTCAAGATCGCCCACCGGCTGACCTTCGGCCTTCATGACCTGCAGACGCCGGTAGGTCTCCTCCATGACCGGAGCGCTTTGCAACAACTGCGCGTAGGTGCTGGCCAGCCGTTCACTGGCTATCAAGGTTGAGTAGCTGTCAAGCGTCTGCGCAGAACCGGGAGCAATCAGCAAGATTGTGCTTGCCTGGTACACGGGCTTTGTATTCCGACTTATCACGTAGGCCAGGCTCCCGCTAACAAGTGCCCCCAAGACGACGAGCCACAACCACCTACGCAATAGGTGCCAGTACTGCCTAAGTTCCATCCTTCACTCCACTCCAGTATTCCGGGTTGGGCCCCAACCAAGGGTGGCGGTGTGGGACCGCAGCCCGTTTCTCAGCACCCTACCGCGGGGCATTATAGCATACACCCCACAGGCAGACAATTCGCTCCGACAGCAATGGCAGAGCCCCAATCCGGTTGCCGCGGGCTCCAACGCGCACTACTACGCGTCGCTCGGGCCAGGCGAAACCACACTCCCTACAGCCCATCAAGCTGTTCATCTCCCCGCAGCCAGCGCTCCAGCCAGACCTCACGCCTCCAAATCGCCTGTGCTCCCCGCTCACCGCGGACGGTCCTCCAGATAGACCGACCATAGCGCCACAACAGGTCAACCGGCCGCCAAAGATAGGCAGTCCAGATCCAGGGCGAGTCAACCGCTATCTTGTAGACCATGGCCATGCCCTCCCTGGGCAGAAACAGACTCCCTACGAGATGACGCAATCGCGGGCCAAGCGGGCCATCTACTGCCGCCTGTACTGCTCCTGTTGAGACCCGGGCTGACGCGGCCTCAGATCTCATGAGTCGTCGCATCAGCTCTCCAGGCTCTGGCAGGGTGCCTGGAGGCCTCAGGGTAGAGATGATCTCTGCGGGCACTGCAAGCTGTAGCACCTGTCCCGCCAGCACTAGCATCAAGTATACCGGGCGGGCTAGATCATAGTCCAGCGCCCGCCGCCCCAGCACCGTCCACTCCTCCTGACTCCAACTCTTCGTGATTTGGGCCAGATCGCACAGGGAGCGGAAGGCTCCATAAACGCGGTGTTGCACCACGGCGTGCCGGCACAGATGCAACACCGCATCCACCTCATGCAGCCGCAAGGCAGGCTGGCCCTGCACGTTCCAATGCACAGCCCGCGCCCAGAGGTCATCTGCTGGCAGCCGCCCCTTCTCTGCTTGATAGTCAAGCCCCCAGTGGAGCTCGACCAATAGACTGCCGCTTTCGCTAACCATGGGTGGCAGGTGGTGAAAGTGGTCCAGCCACCAGGCTTTGGAGGCAAAACACTCGTACCCCAGACCATTCAGTGCACGCTCCGCTATGGCAAGCTGCGCCTCAGGGATCATTATGTCTAAATCACTGTAGGATCGCAGGGCCGGGTCAGCGTAGAAGGTTGCCGTCGCCGCTCCCTTTACTACCAAGGCGGGCACATCTGCTTCCGACAGCGCACCCAGCACCGTTGCCAACTGCCATTCGGCCAGCATCGCCTGCGTGGCAGCAGAATACAGGTCTTGGCGAAGTTCGTCCATGACCTCCTGCGGCGGGTCTGCACCTTCCCCGGACCCGCTTTGGGACTCTGCCAGCCGCCAGAACAGGAGCGCAGACACGCGATGGCGCCGGGCTGCATGGACGATACCAGCCCAGTCGGGATTGGACCCAGTAGGGAGACCGGCAAAGATGCGGCCCAATAGCCGTAGATCATGCGTCTCCTCGCTGCCGCGAAGGGTTCCGCCCTTACTCGACTCCGTCACTAGCCGGCCCCTCAAAGATCGCCTGCTTTGGCACCGGCATTCGGATCCGCCGAGTATTCGGGCACTATCTCTCTCAGCTTCTGGCGTATCTCGTCCGTGTTCCCCTCTCCGGCCAAACGGATCAACTCTCTCACCGAATTCCATAGGGCTGATGAATCCTCAGCGCTTCCAACACCATTGCATATCTTTGTGATCTTTTCGTGACGAGTTGCCACATACTCCTCTCCGTGGGCCGACAGCTCCTCAAGCATCTTTTCGCCAGGACGCAGCCCCGTGTACACAATCTCCACATCCCTGCCCACCGCCAAACCGGAGAGCGTGATCAAGTCCCTGGCCAGATCCTCGATACGGATCGGCACGCCCATATCCAGCACGAACACATCTGCGCCTTCTCCCAAGGCAGCGGCCTGCAGTACAAGCTGTACGGCCTCGGGGATGGTCATGAAGAAGCGGCGCACATCCGGGTGGGTGATCGTCACGGGCCCCCCCCTGGAAATCTGCTCCCGGAACAAAGGCACTACGCTTCCACTGCTCCCCAGTACGTTCCCGAAACGCACCGCGACGTATGGCAGGCCACTCCTCAGCGCCGACTCTTGCACCAGCAGTTCGGCGACTCGCTTGGTAGCTCCCATGACGCTTGAAGGGTTCACCGCCTTGTCGGTGGAGATGAACACAAAACGCCCAACACGATGGGCTTCGGCCAGGCTCAGTAGGTTGACCGTTCCCTTGACATTGTTGGTCACGGCATCGGCTACATTGGTCTCCATCAAGGGCACATGCTTGTGGGC
>JBFEPU010000319.1:0-3212 GCA_041549915.1 Anaerolineae bacterium
GGAAGCCTGCGGCCGCTGGAGTCGACGATCTTGACGTAGGTGAGATCTTCGTGCAGGTGGAACCCGGTTCGCTCCTCGCAGGTGAAGCCGATCTTGAAAGCCTCTGCGGCGTTGTAGTGCGAGAGAACGGGGATGCCGAGGGTGTCCTCGAACAGGCGCTTGCCACCATCGGTCATGGCATCTGTGAAGTACAGCACGGCCCTGGGCATGTGAACGTCCATGTCACGAGCCGCAACCATGCGGAAAAGCGCCTCGAGGTATGAACCGTAGGAACCGAGCACGTCCGGCCGGTAGTCGTTGAGTGTGTCGATCACGTGTTCCACCGGGTCATCCACCCAAGCTCTGGGAGGCTCAGAGAGCGCCGGCCTGAATCGGTACCGCTGCAGGAATCTGCGCAGTGTGGTTGAATTGCTCCCCTCGTAGTTCAGGATGAGTTTCCGCAGACTCTCCGTGTTGCCAAGCAGGTTCCTGATCACGTCGTTCTCCCGCTTGTTGAAACCCGCCTGACTCAGCAGGTAATCACGGTCACAGAATACCGTCAGCGGAGAGCCCGTGGTGCCACTGGTCACAAAGGGCACCGCTGTCTGTCCTCGTCGTGACTCGGAGACGAAGAGCCTGGGCTCCTGCCGCACGGCCTCTTTCTCCAGGAGCGGCAGGCGATCCAGGTCTTCGGCAACACGGATTGCGGCCGGATCAATCCCCTGTGCCCGGAAAAGCCGGCGATAGTAGGGTACCGTGCGCGCCGCGTAGCGCACCAGCTCCCTCAGGCGCGTATCACGCATTTCCCGTAGCTTCTCGGGGTGAAGATATGGCACGCGACTTTGGCCAACGCGGCTGCGCCCGGCAACAATCCGACCGACAATCTTGCTGAAGATGTCCGTCATGTCCTGACTCCTGAGCATTCTCATGCAACGAGTCCGGCGGTGGCGGGCCTGTCTCGCCTGACGCGGCTCGGTCACTGTTGTCCAAGGGCTGTTGGGCTTCTTGGGACCCCGTCTTACCAGCCGTCCGTGCGAGGGAGCCTGACATTCCGCGGTAGCCGCGCCTCAATCCTCACGACTGACCGCGCTGCTGGGGGGCAGGCGCGATAAGGTCAGGCTGCGGACATACAGGCCCCCAGGAGGCAGTTTGCAGGTTGGGCGTTCGCCGACAGTGCGTCTGAAGCCTGACCTGGAGAACAGACACACGCCGGCAGCACGTCAGCCTCGACTGGGGGCCCACACATGGCAAAGCTGCTACAGTCCTGCTACTTGCCCAGTGCCTCGTTGGCGTAATCGATGAAGCTTGGATCCCAGATTTGCTCTTCTGAAGCCGGGCTATCGATGTACCCTTCTTCCACGGCCCAGTCCTGGAACTCGAGGATGCTCTTCACGTTGACGCTCCCGTCGTTGTTAATCGGGAGCCAGCACGCCTGCTCCAGCAGTTCTCGGTCCAGTTCGGTGTACTTGGCGACTATCTCGAGGTTGCGTTCCGTCTTGCCCTCATTGTACTGGCGCACGCCCTTGAGATAGGCGACCATGAACCGCTTTCCGGCATCAGGGTTCTTCTCCAGGAGGTTGGGGCCGAACTGTATTGTTGCGAACTGTGACCCCGGCAGGACCTCCTGGGCGGTTCTCCACACAACGCCGTTGCCCGACTGCAGGATGCGCGTCACCCACGGTTCTGAGGAGACCGTAAGATGCACCGAGCCCTCCTTGAGCGCCTCCGGTTCGACCACGGGGTCGATATCCACAAGCTCGACGTCGCCGAAGGTCAGCCCGGCGGATGCGAGCAACTTGCCGACCCAATACCCCTCGAGCAGCACTGGCTTGGCGTCGACCTTCCGCCCCTTGAGCTGTGCCGGTCCCTCGAGCTCTCCAGCCTCGACCAATGCGCGGCTAGCAATCAGAGCGTTGTAGGTGCAGCCCTCGGGGTCGAGATACCCCTTGTCCGCGACAAACTTGATCTTGGCTCCTTGCGCCATGGCGTTCACGAGGCCGACAGTCGTCATGTCTGAGGACACATCCATTTCGCCCTGCGCCAGGAGCGGAACCGCGTCCGGAGGTCTCTGTATCGCAACCCACTCAATCTGCAGGCCCTGCTCAGCAAAGTACCCCTCCTCCTCGGCGATGAAGAAGGGCGCGTACGACAGGAACGGTGAGCGCCTAACTCGCAGCGTGACTGGCGCTGGTGTAGGTTGCGTGGCTGCCGGAGCACACGCCGACAGCGCCAGTAGCATTGTGAGGCATACGCTCGCACCCTTTCTCAGGTCGATGTCCATTTCCAGACTCCTTTCTCGCTAGAGTATTGCAGATATGGCCAATCTTTGTCGTTGACTGTCCAAGATGCTCGGTTGCATGCCCAACGCACCGTCTGCGGCGGTGCGTCGCGGTCTAGCGGCTCATTCCGTGGTGCCGGGCGAACGGCGATCAAGATGAAGGGGCATCAGCTTCCCGCGGGCGGTCCAGATCGGCTTGGCACGCCTGACCCGGAGCGTCCCGGCCTGACGCCACAGAGCCTGAGCCAGGTCGGCGGCAGGGTGGCTCTGGCCCAGAGTCCCCAGGACAGTCTGAACCACCGCCTCCTCATCGATCCCGCCGATCTCTGGATCGATGAGGAGGTAAAGACGCGTGAAACCTTGCTCATCCTCCTCTTCCAGCAACTGATAGTCCAACGGGCTCCCTCCAAAGCGGGCTGGCAGGACCTGCTCCAGGATGCGCACGACCTGACTGCCAACCATGGTCATACCTTCGCCGGTCAGCTTGCGAAAGCTGTGCACATCGCGAAGGTGGTGGGTAAATCCGCAGCTTTCCAGCGGACAGCCACAGGCGCGCTCCTCCAGAATACCATAGTCATCGCTCTCGACATTCAGCATCAGCTTGGGCACTGATTGCAGCAGGGTGGTGAAATAGAAAGCGTTCACCGAGATTTCGGTGTCGGGAACTTGGCGAGGATACTGGATGAGAGCCAGACGATCCCTGAAAAAGTGCGTGTCGCTGCCATCGACCGGCTGTGCACAACCCCATCCGATGGCACCGGCTTCGGCGGAGAAGTAATTGGATGCCCAGCGCGCGCCGCACCGAGTGATCTGCTGCACTTTGGCCGCTGTCGGTGGCTCCCCACCGCCGACGAAAGTGGCCCCAGTCAGATCAAGACCCTCTTCCTGGGCAGCGACCGATACTCGTACCGCCATGCTGACGTGGCCGCGGACCACACAGGCCCCGTGAGTCTCC
>JBFEPU010000320.1:0-3211 GCA_041549915.1 Anaerolineae bacterium
AGTTCTGGTGACGCTGAATGATCGGCAGGTAGACCCTGTGTACGGCCGGGAGCACGTACTCCACCACCAGCTGCGGCCGAGTGGCGATACCTGCATGCTCTTTCGTGTTGAAGCGCTTTGTGGTCCTGGACCTGTCCTCGTCGCCGAGCAGCAGCCAACCAAAGCTCGATTCCGGGGCATCCAGCCACCCCTGCACATCAGCCACCATGGCGGGAGTGGGTCCCCAGTCATAGGAGCCCACGCCCACAACGGTGGTCTGCGCACTTGCCGCGGGTAAGAAATCGCCGCCAGGCGTGGACCACAGGTCAGTGTCGTAGAATGTGTGCAACCAAGTAGCATCACCCCCGGCAGCCGGAGCGCCTCCACCCCCCTCGCCACCAGCCCTGGAAGTGGCCTCGCCCCAGTCTGCAAGGACTTTATGCAGCGCAACATCGCTCGCGCCAGAGCTAGTTCTGGACATGGTGAGCTGCAGACTGGCACTGGTGATGGTTGACCCGCTGGGAATGTGCGCGGCAATATCAAAAGCGATAATGCCACGGCGGATCTGTCGGTTGCGGGTCACACCAGTGAACAGGTAGCTGCCAGCGCCATTGCTCAGCACACCGGCGCTGTTTTCGTAGAGCGTGTTGTCTTTGCTGGTTTCAATGGTGACGGTGAGCACCGCCTGCTCTAGGACGCCAGCAGGCGCGCGGGCCGCTGAGGCTATCGCTAGCGGAGCCGCCTCCTGCGGCAATGCTGCGCACAACACCCCTAGACCGACCACTAACGTGATCCAAGTTGTTCTACCAATCATATCTGTTCCTCCAAGAGCATGTGAGACTAGCCTCAGGCACCGGAGTGCGCAGCCAGGCGCGCGCGGAGGTCCCTCGGCAAGTAGTAGCTCAGCAGCTCGCCGTTGTGCACGATGCCAAAGACGCCGTAAGCCGAGGGAGCTGACTGCTGAACCTGTACAGCGCTGGTCAACTCAACCACCCTGACGGGCACGGCCGCGTCGTTCCCAGCCTCCACCACAGCTCTTGTGGCAGCGTCGATATAGGGGCACTGGTCCGCGCGGACAACCGTCAGCCCGTCGCCAAAGCCTCTGCACCTTTGCTCCCAGTTGCGGGGGAAGCTAGGAGCCGGCCCGTCGTCAAACCTGTTGGCAAGCAGGTCAAAGGTCGGAGGCGCCTTGTCAACGGACTCAAAGCCCTGCGCTAAGAACCACTTGGGGCCTGTGAGCCAAGACCGTGTGCTGGTCACGGTAGCCACGCCGCGCATGCCCTGCGCGTGGGCATCCTCGATGCACTCGCTCAGCAGGCGAGTTGCATAACCTTTCCTCTTCGCCCGGCCCACCGTCCACAGGCAGTGGATGAACAGGTAGCCTGCCGCGTTGACCGGCCTCCAGGCAGACTCGCCCGGTGTGTACTCAATGAAGGCCACCGACCTCGGGCCCTCATAGAGAATGTGAATCCTCATGCCCTCCGCCAAGCGCTGACGCAGCCATTCCTGTTTGCGGTGATAGCCCAGCGCTTTGCGCTTGCTCTTGTAACAGAAAAACCCCTCTTGATCCAGGTTCTCGGCACTGACAGTGACAATCTTCACTTCGTCGGCCATCTGGCACTGTCCTTCTGTGTTCGACTGCACTCACTTGCTCAAAGCCGTCTTGGAGGCCTGCGCCGCAGATCGCTGCACCCTTGAGCTGCGCGCCCACGGGAAGCACCAAGGTAATGGCCTTCGGGAGCTCAGGGCCCATCGTGGCGTGAGTGAGTTGCCGAGTGCGTCGCTAGACACACCCCCGCATGCAACCGCCGTCAATCTCGGAACACGACCACTTGTCGGACCGGGAGGCACACCCCGTCAGACCAGTAGCGCCATGACATAGTCGTCCACATACTCTCCGCTGTGGCAAACTGCGCGCCGCCGCCGGCCCTCGATCTCAAAGCCAGACTTCTCGTAGAGGTGAATAGCCCCCACATTGCGCACGTAGACATTCAGCTCGATCCGTCTCACAATGCCAGTGCTCCTGGCCCATTCAACGGCTCGCTCCAACAGTGCAGTCCCGATGCCCCGGTTGCGCCAACCACGCGCGACTGACATTCCCAGCCTGACCGCGTGCAGTGACGCCTTCCGTGTACCGCCTCTGCAGCCAAGCTGTCCCACAATCCGGCCATCTACCTCAGCGACGAGCATGATGCAGTTGCCCGCAGCGTGCCAGTCAGCCAGGAGCCGTTCTTCTTCTTCGACCGTCAGGCGGAACTCGCCTGGTGCCAGGGGAACATCAATGTCCGGCTCCTCAGCCAGACGGTGCACGTAGGCGATCAGTGGTTGGGCGTCGCTGGGCTGCGCTTCACGGATTACTGCTTCCACCGCTCGACTCTTCCCGTGTCGCGGGCAACCCGCTGCTTGATTTTCTGGCAACGATCTGGAAGTAGCGGGCCAACAGGTAGTACGGATACCTGTCGCTCATAGCCCGTTCCAGGCGCTCGAGCTCAGCGAAGTAGGCCGGATCGGTCTTGAGCTCGTTGTCCCCAATATAGTCGCAGACACAGCGTATGCCGTACTGAGCGACCACGGAGAATCCTGCCGCCCGCAGAGGGGGCAGCAGTTGCATGGAGACGAAGCGACGCACCGGAACCCCGAATACGTCCGCCACGGCTGAAGTTGCGTCCAGCTCATCCAGGGCCTTGGGGAAATCCAGACGCTGCAGTGCGTGGCGAAGGGCCTCCGAATAGCGATTGACGCTGAGCAAGGAGAGCAGACCGTCCTGCCGCAGTGGCTGGCTCAGCGCAACAAGCATAGCTCGGACGCCATCAACGTACTGCACGACATTGTGACACAGTATCACGTCAAAGACGCCATCAGCAAACAGGTTGGGGATGCTGGTCAGATCCGCCTCATGCAGAGTGACGCGGTCGGCCACGCCGCTGGCCTCAGCGTTGCGACGGGCTTCCGTCAGCATATCCGCCGAGAAATCAACTATGGAGACGTAGTGACCTTCGGCTGCAAAGGGGATGACCTCAAGGCCATTTCCGCCGCCCACATCGAGGATACGCAGAGTGGGCGGCTCCAGGTGCCGGTTCAGGTTGGCCCTCGCGATGCTGTAGCGCAGGCGTCCCCATGGAGTGTTCTGCCAGTCCTTCCAGGCGGATAGGTTAGCGTCGAAGGCTTTGCCGTCTACCGTCATCGCACATCCTGCGCGAGAGTATAGAGCAAGGGTCCCGGCAAGTCAATC
>JBFEPU010000321.1:0-3200 GCA_041549915.1 Anaerolineae bacterium
CCAGCAAGATGATGTCTGGGCATTGCCTTGACAGGAGCTCCAGTGCCTCCTTGCCGTCCGCTGCTGATCGGATACTGTACGGTTCGCCTCCCAATAGCTGAGTCACTAGGTCCACCACGTGAGGGTCATCATCCACCACCAAAAGCTGAATCGCCTCTGAGGCTTCCTCGCGGGGCGCGATACGCGCTAGGGCGCTCAGGATTGCTTCGCGGTCGAAGGGCTTCACGAGGTAGTCATACGCCCCTAGCCGATAGCCCAGCTCCCGGTCATCGACGATAGACAGTATCATGACCGGAATGTCTCTCGTGGTCGCGTCTGCCTTCAAATCGTACAAGACCTGTCAACCGTCCTGGGGTGACATCAGAATATCGAGCAGAATCGCAAAGGGCTTGAGGGCTCTCGCTTTCCGAACGCCCTCCGCGCCACTGGCGGCTCCAACCACACGATATCCCGCGTCGGCCAGGTTTTCCTGGAGCAGGTAGATGACGTTGGGGTCGTCGTCTATGGAGAGCACGACAGGCCTGTCGTCCCTCTGTGCGGATACCTCTTCGAGTGGCGGTTCAGTGACAGGCGCCAGTTCTGCAGCGGGAGGAGCTGCCTCGTAGCGCAAGGGCAGCGTCACAGTGAACGTCGAGCCCACGCCGAGGGTGCTCTCCACCGTGATGTCACCGCCGAGGAGCCGGGCCAGTTGGCGGCTGATGGACAGGCCCAAGCCCGTGCCGCCATATCGCCGCGTGGTGCTGCTATCGACCTGCTGGAAGGCTTCAAAGATGCGCTCCAGCGCCTGCTCAGGTATGCCGATGCCGGTATCCTTCACTGCCAAGACGAGCATCTCGCCCTGGCGCTGCGCGCTGACAGTGACCGTGCCTTCCTCCGTGAACTTGACCGCATTGCTGAGCAGGTTGATGAGGATCTGCCGCGCTTTGTCCTGGTCGCTGAGCATCGCCGGCAGGTCCGGCTGAACCTCCTTGACCAGACGCAGGTTCTGCGTCTTCACAAGGGGGCGCACGGTTTGCATGCAGGCGTCAACCAGCGGTTCGACCTCAAAAGTGGCAGGCTGGACCTCTGTCCGCCCGGCCTCGATCTTGGACAGATCAAGGATGTCGTTGATCAGGCCCAGGAGGTGATCGGCGCTGACCAGAACCTTGTCCAGGTTGTCCAGTTGCTTCCGCGGCAGGGTGTCCATGGAGCGCCGCTTGACCAGCCGTGTGAAGCCGATGATGGCATTGAGTGGTGTACGCAACTCATGGCTCATGTTGGCCAGGAACCTGCTCTTGGCTTGGTTTGCGGCTTCGGCCGCCTCCTTGGCCTGCTGCAGCTCTGCCTCCGCCCGCTTGCGTTCGGTGATATCCTTCAAGCTTCCCTCGTAGTGCACCACCTTGCCCTGCTCATCCCTCACGGCTCGGGCTGTGTCGCTGACCCACATGACCGTGCCATCATACCGGTAGAGCTGTTCCTCAAAGTCCCGGACTACGCCTTCCCGCTCCATCAACTCCTGCCAGCGTAGCCGGTCTTCAGGATTCACATAAGAATCAACCGCGCTGGCTGATGCTAGATCTTCCCCCTCCGGGAAACGGAACATCTGCAGGGCCGCCTGATTGAACACCACAGTCTGTCCCTCTGGTGTCGTCAAGTACAGCCCCACCGGGACGCCGTCAAACAGTGTGCGGTACCGTTCTTCGCTCTCGCGCAGTTCGGCGGTGCGCTGTTCCACCAGCTCTTCCAGGTGCTCCTGGTAGTCCCGCAACTCCTCCTCGGCGCGCTTGCGTTCGCTGATGTCCTCCATGCTTCCCTCGTAGTAGAGGACCTGGCCCTGTTCATCTCTGACCGCTCGAGCGGTGTCATTGATCCAGAAGACCGTGCCATCTGGCCGGCGCCATTGAACCTCAAAATCGCGTACGATCCCTTCTTCCGACGCCATCAACTCCTGCCATCGCACACGGTCGTTCGGGTGCACATAATAGTCCGATCCTCGAGTCGTGAGGGCTTCTGCCTTGGACTGGATGCCCATCATGTGCATCATCGCCGGATTGACGTCCAGGATGTCTCCTTGCGGCGTCGTCCGGTAGAGGCCCACCGGAACGCCATCAAACAGACCGCGGTACCGTTCTTCGCTCTCCCGCAACTCCGCCGTTCGTTCATCCACCAGCTCTTGGAGGTGCTCCTGATAGGTGCGCAATTCTTCTTCTGCTCGCCTGCGCTCGGCAATCTCCTGCTTTGCCTGGTCGTACAGGCGGGCGTTCTCGATGGCGATGGCGGCCTGACTGGCAATGGTCTCGAGCAAGGCTTGATGTGATTCATCGTAAACATTTGGTTTGGTATAGTGCTGTACAACGATCACACCGAGCAAGCGGTCGCCTATGAGCATCGGTACGCCGAGCCACGACTCTGCCGGCTGCCCCACGACGTCGATACCCAAATCCCGTGCAAGCTCCATCGCGTCGCCACGGACCAAGAGTGTTATGCGCTGCCTGATCACATAGCCAGTCGCACCCGTGTCGGCCGGAACGCGCTGTCCAACAGCCGCATCGATTGGGTTGGTGCTGAAAGCCCACTCGATCTCATGATTGGCTTCATCGTACAGCGCGATGAGCATGTCTTCGGCGTGCATCACACGCCGAGTCTGCTCATAGATGAGTTGCACCACCTCCCCGACACGCAGAGTAGAAGACAATGCTTTGCCAACATCGGTGAGCGTGGCCATTTCCGCTGCGCGTCGCTCCGTCTCGCCGAACAAGCGGGCGTTTTGGATGGCGATGGCGGCTTGATGGGCGAACAGGTTGAGCAAGCGCAGGTCTGCATCTTCAAACTGCCGCTCGGGGTCGGACGATGCGACGCTGATGACACCGACGAGCCGTCCGCCAACCTGAAGTGGCGTGGTCATGGAGGCGTGGAGGTGAGCATACTGCTGCACCCTCCCCTCCCATGCCTGGTAGTCTTCGATGATCAGCGGCTCACCGGTCGCGGCCACACGGCCCATCGCGCCTTCGCCCAGCTTGTGACAGGTTCCGACATACTCCTCATGGCTCACGACAATGCGGAGCTGACGTTGTTCGGCTTCGTAGAGGCCCAGTTCGCCGGTATCGACGCCCAGCAGAGCTTTTGCCCTCTCGATAATAGCCTCCAGCAGGGCCGATAGCTCAAGCTCGGCCGTGATGTCCGCCATGGTGGTGCGCAGCGCATCCAGTTCGTCGCCGCGC
>JBFEPU010000322.1:0-3193 GCA_041549915.1 Anaerolineae bacterium
ACGCACTCGCTGCCGCGGCCAGTCTTGCAATCACAGCAGAGGCAGCCAGTATTCTGTCACTCTCCCCTCTGGATCGGTGCCGCGTACGGGGGTTGCCTGTCTGCCGGCTGCACGATGGCGCTGCACCGCGACCGCATGGGCTTGTGGTGTCGAGCAATGTTGGGTGGACCTTTTCGGCAGGCGCTGTCTGATGGTGCGGTGCCTGCTGAACGTCGCTTCTAGGCGGGCTCCAGTCGGTCGACAGGTAATGGTGGCAGGAGGGAAGCCGTGAGAACGATTGGCCTGATCGGCGGCATGAGCTGGGAATCCTCTATCGAGTACTATCGCATAATCAATGAGGCAGTTCGCGCCAGGTTGGGTGGCCTTCATTCAGCCAAAAGCATCATGTACTCCGTTGATTTTGCCAAAGTGGAAGCGCTGCAATCTGGCGGCAGATGGGACGAAGCGGCCGAACAGATGATTGCGGCCGCTCGGAGCGTGGAGAGAGGCGGCGCGGACTTTATCCTCATCTGCACCAACACCATGCACAAGCTGGCGGATGATGTCCAGCAGCACATTCAAATCCCTTTGCTGCACATTGCGGATGCGACGGCTGGCAAGATTCGCGGGCTGGGGCTCAAGACCGTGGGCCTGTTGGGCACCAAGTTCACGATGGAGCAAGACTTCTACCGCGGCAGGCTGATCGATAAACACGATCTGCAGGTGCTGATCCCCAGCCCAGAAGAGAGGGACCTGGTGCACCATGTGATCTTCGATGAGCTGTGCCTTGGAGAGATCAACCCGGCCTCCAAAGCGCAATATGTGAGCATCATGGAGAGCTTGGCCGATGCTGGAGCCCAAGGCATTATCCTCGGCTGCACTGAGATCAGCCTGCTCGTGCAGGACGGGGACGGGCCCGTGCCGGTGTTTGACACCACACGGATCCACGCTGAGGCCGCGGTTGAGTGGGCGCTTGGGCCATGTTGGCCCAGACCATCGACCGGGTGAGAGGGCCCTCTGACGCGGGGGTTCGCCATGCCTGCGCCACAGGCGACGCCGCGGGGCGTCTCCGGTCAAGGGAAATGAACTGCAGATGGCAGCATGAGGCTGCGCGGCGAACACAGGCGGCATCAGCACACGTATTCCCGAGTCGAGATAGCCATGCCTGAGTTGGACACGATCCTGCAGACAGCGGAGCACATCCTGAACCCGGATCCCGACCCGGTGGTCTGCTTGCGGCTGCTGCGCGATCGGTCAGAGAAGAACGGTCGCCGGCCAACGGGATGGCGATCGTCCGCCGCCAGCACCCCAGCACAGATCCAACCCCATCACCCCGCGCTCGATTCAATCTGGCAGTTGTGGATCCCAGTTGCCGGACGCATCTTCGCCTCAGGCACTTATAACCGCCAAGCCGAGATCAGCTCTCATCGTGAATCAACCGGGGCTTCGGTGGCAGATAGCTACCTGGTGGTGCACAACAAATACACACACCTTGCTCAGCTCGCGTGCTGACGCCCTCCCGCGGGATGTGGAGATAGTGCTGTTCGATTGGGTATGGCACAATGAAGGCACCGTGCGTCACCTTGGCGAAACGCCGAGCATCGTGCCAGGAAGCCTCGAGGTCGCCAAGATCGATCGCCGGCTGAGGTGCCTGGAGCTGCTTGCGAGCTTTCCCAGCTGGTGCCGCCGCACCCAGGGGACAATCCGATGGCTTTGGGAGCAACAGGCCAGGGATGGACTGTGGGACTTTGGGCGAGCAGCCAACTCTGTCTGTTTGCCACTCTCCCAGAGCTGGCACCGACACCCGGCACGGCCATGCGACTGGACGACGCGTGTCCTGCATCTACTGCGGCACTACCATCGCGGCCAGGACGAACCTTTCGGCATACGTGTCTGTGTTAAGTATGGGAACGATTGATCCGAGTCCTGCAGCGCGCTCGGGGCAAGATGGCCGGCCACCTAGCGCTCCCAAGGATTGACTTCAGGAACAGCGGAATTCATATCCCAGAAGCAAGGTGCTCTGGCCTGCTACTGGGTTCCCGAAGAGGACAAGCACCTGGTCGTACGATAGGCATTGCACGAATCACCCGGATATCGGTGACAGGGTGTTCAACAACCTTGCATCAACGACGCCAAGGATTGGAGGGAGTAGCGATGAACCGTGGTCGTCCGAAAGTATGGTGCATGGTGATTGTGGCACTTTTCATTGTGTGTGCATCGCTGGCGACTGCCGAGCCGCCCGCTGGGCGCGAAGGCCCCCCGTTAGCCGCTGCGCATTCGCGATCCTTCGAGTTGCCTGCGAATCTGCCTGCGCTGGAGGCAGTCTTCCCAATCAGCGACGCTGCCAAGGCAAGGCTGCGGACCAACGGCTTTGTGGTGCTTCCTGGCGAAGAGATCGAGCGCCTCTCCAGCGCCTACATGCGCCTGTTCTCCGAGGAGCAGATCTCGGTGTTCGTCACGACCGACGCGGCGCTGCACCTCTTCCACAACGTCTTCGACGACCTGTTGGCCAAGCTGGAGAAGACGCACCTCACGACGGATGTGCAGGAGCTGGTATCGGAGCTGTATGCTGCCAGCGCTGCGCGCTACCAAGCCATCCCGCAGACGCAGACGCTCGGCAAGGCAGCGGCCCGGCACAACGTGCTCTTGTTCTCGGTTGCGTATCGCTTACTGGACGAGAGCTTCGAGCCCCCGGATTATGTTGAACCGGAAGCCAGCGAGTACCTGCAGAAAGTGCTGGATCACGCCGCCACCGAGTTCTACCCGGGGGATGACTATACCCAGTACGAGCCCCGCGGACATTATGCTGGAGACGGGAACTTGGAGCGCTACTTCCGCGCCGTGAAGTGGCTGAGCCGCCGCATATTCCGCATCGAGGATCAACGCTACCCACACGACGCCAATGTGGAATTGACTGCTGCGGCGTTGCTGGCGCAGTGCATCACCGCCGATCCGGCCATCGAGGCCCAGTGGCAGAGAGTCTACGACATTACCCAGCAGCTGGCAGGGCCAGCCGACAGCATCACACCAACCATGGTGGGGCAGGCACTGGACAATGTCTTCGGCGAAACCTTCACGTTGGCCATGTTGGAGGACTCTGCCAACCGCGACGCGTTGCGGAGCGAGTTCCAGCTGGATATCTACCCCACCAGCGAGATCATCCCGGTGCCGACACAGTACCCCGGTCAGATCCCACCGAAGTACGTCCAGTTCT
>JBFEPU010000323.1:0-3180 GCA_041549915.1 Anaerolineae bacterium
GCCAGGCTTTCAATCAAGGACCCCGGCCGCCGCGGCAGCATCACAATGCCGCTACTGTCGCCACCAGACAACCTCTCCCTCCGACCGCCGCTGTACATTCGCCACCACCACGATATAGGTGAGAGCCAACCAGAAATCCTTCCAGTATAGGTTACCCAACACGAGCCCGGCAACACAGACCGCCACCAGCATGGCCTCCAGCGTCGCTGCCGACAGGGTCCCGTGGTGCACTAGGGACCGTGTCAGTCGCCAGTGTTGCCACAGCACCGCCAGCAACAACAATCCTCCAATGACCCCCAGCTCCACAAAGGTCTGCAGGTAGATGTTGTGTGCCGGTCGGTGGGGGCCCATGTCACGCGGGGTTGGGACCAGGGGACGGAAGTAGTCATAGGCATAGGGGAAATTCTCATAACCGTACCCCAAGATGGGCTCATGACCAAAAGCTGCCAAACCGATTCTCCAGATGTTGAACCGACCAGCACCCTGCCAGCGAAGGATGTCTTCCAGACTGAAACGCGCGGCGAGGTAGTCCGACGCTGCAGCGAAGGCAGCGCAGGCAACCACTGCGATGGCAGCGCCAATCAGTATCGCTGAACGCAGGTCAACTCGGTCCCTGAGTCTCCAGAAGAACAGCAGCAGTGCCGCAACGGCACTCGCCACCCCGCTCCTGGAAGCAGTCAGCAAGAGTCCCAGAAAGATGCCGCCCCCTGAGGCGACTGCCAGCCATCTGCGCCAGCCTTTTGACAGAATCAGCCACTCTACGCTGAGCAGCAGTGGCACGAGCAGACTCGTGGCGAAGCGGTTCGGGTCAGACCCTCTTCCCGCCCCCAGCGTCAGTGTGGCCCGCGAACCTGATCCTGCCCACACGCTCCCTTGGGCGTATAGCAGAACCGCGAATGCTGCAGCCAGCAATCCGCCGACGACGATAGAAGCTTTGAGCCATGTCAGGTGCTTCTGTTCAAAGGGGTATACGGCAGCAGAGAAGTATAGGAGAAAGAGCCCGCTGATAGAGAAAAAGTGCGAGAAGGTCGCGTCTGGAGACCAAGCCCACAATGAAGAAGCGGCTGCCAGGGCCAGAAACAGCGCCCAACCCCACACTGCGCGGGGTGGCTTGAGGATGCGACCCTTCGCGAACAGCAGCCGGTCTGCCCACATGACGACACTGGCTGCAAAGGCCAAGTAGCGGGTGAGCGTGCCAGCAACTCCCACCGCCAGTATGCCTTCAAAGGGCACCAACGCAGCGTAGGAACACAGCGGCAAGACCACAGGAGATCCAAGTCCATCTGCCAACATCGCAATGGCGAGCGTTGTGACCGCGATGCGCACTTCTGCACTGCCCGCTAGCCGCCGAATGAGTGTCAGGTACTCGCTATCCATCCCTCACCACCCTGTGCTTCACATAGCGGAACTTGACTGCTTCGCCTACCACCAACGGTACCGAGTAGGCGATTCCTGCACCGACGGCCCCCGATGCCGGCACCAGAGCAAGGGTCAGTAGAGCCGTCAATCCCAGTCCGGCAACGTTGACCCACACATCAACTGCCGGAACCATCATGGTGTGCAGCAGCATCGTAAGCAGCCCCAAGAACACAGTCACCGCAGAGCTCAGTGCTGTCACCAAGAATACGGGTAAAGCCTGCCGATACTCCGGTCCCAGCGCCAGCCACTGGATCATCCCCAGTGCAGTGATTGCCAAAGTGGCAAGCCCGATGTAGTGGGGAGCCACCTTGCGCATCCTGCTCAGGTACGCCTGCACTTGCGACTGGCCCGTGAGTGCAGTAACCTGAGGGAACATCACAGCTCGCACACCTGTGTTGATGGTTGAGAACACCGCGCTGAATGTCAGGCCTGCAGAGAAGACGCCCACCTGTTCAGGCGAAGCAAGAGTCGCCAGCATAAAGCGGACTACGGTGGGCCACGCAATATACACAATCCCGGACAGGGCGACCCATTTGCCGTAGTTGAGAGCCTCCCTGAGTAGCTCAGACGTCATACGTCGATCCCTCAGACTCGCCTCCAACAGCGGGGCCGCTCGCGGCAGGAGGCCAGCAACGGCGACCAGCAATACAGGTGTCATGTGTATCGCCACCAGCCAAGCCACGGGACTCTGCCCCAACGCTCCGTAGCACACCACCAAGGAGGCCAGGCGAAGCCCTGCGTAGCCCAGGATCCAACCCGTGAGCTGCCCGAAACGGCGGTGCGCCTGAAGATAGGACTGGAAATAGGTCCAGAAACAAAGCACTGCCCCGGTCACCATGCCGACTGCGAGAAGCCCCCCTTGGCCTGTGCCCAAGCCTATCGCACGGGCCAAAGCAAGGCCGAGAGGGACAGACACCAAGGCAAGCGTCGTGATAACCAGCATTCTAGACCTCAGCACAGATCCCCAAAGCGTGAGCAGCCTTTCCCGGTCTTCTCTGTACTTGTTGGAAAGCCGGATCGTGGCGAGGTTGAGTCCCAGTTCAGCTACGGCAGTGGTCAGTGTCGTCAGTGAAAAGGCCAACGAGTACAACCCGAATGCGGCGGCGCCCAGCGCCCTCGCTGCGAAAACACTGACCGCGAAACCGACCAAGTTGGAGACAGCTGTGGCACCGGTTACCGAGATAAGTGGCGCGAGCAGCCTGGTCGGTAGCTTCTTCAGCAACGAATCAAACAACGGAATTGGCTGTCCTTCCAGTTCTGAATCCGTCCTAGTACCATGCAACAGCAATCACCCAGAATCACGTGGCGAGCCCGCCGAAGCTTGACCTACCCAAACCATTGCCAGCCCTCTCCCCGTGCACCGCTGATAGGTTCTCATCGGCGGTTCAGAAGGCGTCCAGCTCGGTCGACATGACCCCTGCCGCTACCCGAGTGCGGCTTCCCCCATCGCAGGGCATGGATGTACATGGGGAGGCCCTGACCCGGCAAGGATCTGCCCATGGGGAAGCGGGTCCGTTGCGCTGCTGAGGCGGCGCCGGCCTTGCGGGTGCGCACTCCGTACAGGCTTTCGACCGACAAGACCCTGATCACCCTCAAGCTCCTGCTGTGGGGAGGAGACTTTGCTCACCAGCAGCAGGGCCAGACAACACATCTGTTTGATCCCCTGCTTTCGGGGGCTGGTGCCGACCGGGCCGTTTCTAGGAAACCATCGTTGCACCTGCTACGCTTCACGCGACAGCCTTCTCCAACTGCCCCTCATCC
>JBFEPU010000324.1:0-3178 GCA_041549915.1 Anaerolineae bacterium
CTCAGCTGGACGTCCTGGGCAGCTTTCAGGGCTCCTAGCGCTCCCGTTGGTGGAGGGTCTGATCTGGCTCCAGGTTGTCGTGGTGCGGATTCGCCCCGAGATTACGCACATCGCCTCGGGAGCAACGCCGCAGCGAGCCGGCAGAGATTCCTGCTCGGACCCACAGCTCTGGAGAGTTGGAGCGACTGGGCTCAGGGTTCCGGGCCTGGGGTTTCAAGGTCCGACCGCACGTCGAGCATATTGCTGTAGACCTTATAGTCCTCCTCCGCGGCGAAAATGCATTCAATCAGAAACTCGCCCGGCACACCCATGGGAGCGCTGAACTCATCCATGATCTCCTGCACAGTCTGTCGCAATTCCTCATCAGAGAACTTAGCAAAACAGGTACGCCACAGCACCAGTGTACCATAAGTACCTTCAGCGGTATAGTGCAGATCGACCTTGCCCAGGCTCAATGGCAGAGCCTCTTCATCCAGCTGCTCGAGGTCGAACAGAGCGTACTGTTCCGACTGTGCCGTGCGCACAATTCGCCTCAATTGCAGTCTCATGTCCCCTCCGGCCGTCACGGGCCCAGGCAATCAACAACGGGCGCCTAAAGCTCCGGCCCAGTCTCGTCATCCTGCTCGTCTTCCATAAGGTCATCTTCGTCAAGAAGATCCAGAGGCTGCTCCCAAAGCTGCAGCTCAGCGAGCGCGTCTTCGGCCACTAGCTGCACCACCTCGTCCTCGCTCTGACAGCAGAGCTCAAGCACACGACGTGCCTGCTGTCCCCCGATCTGCCCCAGCGCGGCAATAGCCGCGAACTGCAGCTCGCGATCGGGGTCGGAGATAAAACGAATCAGAACAGGCACTGCATCCTTCACCTGCAGCTCTCCGCAAGCGCGTGCAGCCTCGTAACGCATCGCTGGATTCTCGTTGAGGAGCTCCTCCCGCACCACAGGCGCCCAATGGGCATCCCCACTGCGGCCCATCGCAAACACAGCACTAATGCGCATCGCCTCATCAAGCTCGTCGTAGGCCGCAGCAATGATATCGCGCACGCACTCCTCGCCCAGGTAGGCGATCGATTCGACCGCACGGCGGCGCACCTCGACGTGCTCCTCATCCTCATGGACGGATTCGAGCAGAGCTCCCCGGACGAGCGTGGCATAGCGCTCACCTAGTTCCTCCAGCTCGGCCAGGAGCACAAACCGTCCCAATGAAGCGGCTGCGGCAGCACGCACGGACATCGCTGGATCGCGCCGAAGTGCGCGAACCAGAGGCGCCACCAATGTGGCCTCCTCGTCCTCCCACAGCCCTTCGATGGATTGCTTTCGTACTTGCTCGTCGTCGTCATCCATCGTGACGCGGAACAACGCATTGAAATCCAGCTCAAAGTTCGCCTCAGCGCTCTCTGCCAACAGGGTGATTACCTGTCGGCGCCTGTGTAAGGAAACCGTTGGCCACTGCCCACGAAAGAGCTCAACCTCGCCCGAAGTTGGGGCAGAAAGTGCGTACAAGGCAGAGCTGGAGATCAAGGCCCTCTCCATGGCAAGCTGTCGAAGCGCTTCCTCAAAGGTCAAGCACTCACTGTCTGTCGTCATACGTGGTACTCCCCAAACACTTTTGTCAAATCTCCGATTGTCTACTGGCGCGCCCACCTAGTACCAGAAAAATGTACGCGTTTCACTTGTGGGGCCAATCGGGACTCCCTCTAGCCCCCCATCGGGTTTGATCCCGGTCTGCACCATGACTGTGACATCCCACTCGAAGGCCCGCTCGTCCTGTCCTGCCGCCCTATGCAGCTCCTCGGGGACCACCCAACTCGATTCCTTGGTCCAGGTCCCGCCGTACTGCACGACGTCACCTGCCCGAAAGCGCACACTCAAGCCGTACCATTCATCGTCGGCCAGTACGCCTGCCGGCTCCCAGCTTAGCTCAATCCGGGAACCACCGCCAGTGAATTCCACCTGATCCTCTGGCCCTAACAGCCTCACTGCAGCAAAGGGCAATGTAGGCGTGCTGGTTGGCGCCGGCCGCGGGGTCTCCGTTGGAGGCGGTGAGGTGGGCGTCGCTGTGGGCGGAAGGGGCGTTGACGTGAACGTGGGCGTAGCTGTCAGCGTCCCTGTGGCCGTCCGTGTCGCGGTCGGCTCGGAAGTGAATGTTGGCGTGACCAGGAAGGCCATGGACGGGAGCTCAAACCGTTCTGGAAAGGCGCGCAACTGTGGCCAGGGCACATAGCTAACCAGCGCGTAGGCCACGAGGGCAAAGGCAGCCAGCGCCGCCAGGATCAGAACCGGCCTGCGCCAACTGGGTTCTAGCGGCGCTCCGCAGCGAGGGCAAATGCTCAGGTCAGAAGGCACCCGGGCTTCACAAGCTCGGCACCGGACAAACCTTCGACGGAGCCAGGAACGTCCCAGAGTTGCCCCACACTGCGGACAAACTCGCCACAGGGATTCTGTCTCAGCACCACAGGAACCACAACGCACGACTACGCCCCTATGGCAGCGCACCCCTGTTCAGAATGCGCAGGATGTCAAAGTACGAGATCACTACGGTCAGGGCCAGGAGGAGTAGCAGACCCACAAAGTGCACAAGACCCTCTCTCTGCGGTGCAACACGCCTGCCGCCACGCATCTTCTCCAGCAAGATGAAGGCGATGCGACCACCGTCAAGGGCCGGCAGTGGGAGCATGTTGAGCACGAACAGATTGATGCTGAAGAAGCCGATAAAGCGCATCAGATTGGCCAGGCCTGTCTGAGCAACGATACCACTGATCTCGAAGATCCCAACTGGACCAGTTATGTCACCAGGCCGGACACCCACGCGGAACATTCGGGCGAACCCCCTGATCATCAGCGACAGGTTAGTCCACACCTCGCGCACGCCCAGATACGCCGCTTCCCAGATGGGATAACGCTCCGTTATGATCTCGTACCCCGGCTCCATCGCGATGGTAATACCCATCGCGCCCTCACCTTCCGGCGGCTGCACCCGCGGCGTGAGACGAACATCCCGCTGCTCCTGGTCGCGAAGCAGGGATACAATGACCTCCGTTCCCTGAAAGGCCTGGGTGCGCTCAACCAGCTCCACGATGTTTCTGATCTCCTGCCCCGCGAGGGCTGTGACAATATCTCCAGGAAGTATCCCAGCCTGTTCTGCAGGCGAAAAAGGAGCGACTGTGTCAACAACCACTTTGC
>JBFEPU010000325.1:0-3166 GCA_041549915.1 Anaerolineae bacterium
GAACTATTTCGTGCAGAGCAACCCAGGAATGGGACGAGGGCCGTATACACTGCGGGTGACGGATATCTACGGAAACGTACTGACGGATAGCGGTATCCCTCATGTCGCGGGCGGCACGGTGAATGGCAGTGGTCAGTTTCCGTCGGGCCCCTGAGCTTCCACTGTAGTTGCTGTTGTGCGGGCTTCACGGATAGCTTCTGGCGATGATGGGCAGGTAGAGGCGCCCTTCTAGCCAGCTTGTGCTCACCAAGGCAACGCCTGGCTCGGTAGCCATGCTGTCATACAGCACATATCCCAGGATGCTGTAAGTACCTTCCTGCGCGCTGGATGTATCCCAGAGGTCATCCAAGCGAATGGAGGCGCCCGGCGCGACGTCCGCGATATCATGCCTGAACTCCTGGACGGTCCCACCATGCATATCCTGGACCTGGATCACCGCCGTTCCTGAGATTCCCGCCGTGCCGGTATTGTGGAAGGCCAGCGAGATGTGGATGCTGTCTCCGATCTAAGTGCGCAAATTGGGGCAGAAGGCAGAGTCTGCAGGTGCCTCGAAGCTGCACTGGGCACAGCTTTGCCGCAACCCGGTCCCACACTTGGGACAGAAGGCAAAGTCAGGCGCACTGTCAAAGCCGCATTTCGGACACTTCATCTCAGCCTCCAGCTCGGTGCGGCGGCCGAGACCTAGTGCGCTTCGATGACCACGTCCTTCCAGAAATGCTCCCAGGGGGGTGTGGTGGGAAACCTGCTGACCCAGGGCTTGATCAACTTGTGCTCCTGCCAGTAGGTTAGGGGCATGATGACCGCCTCCTGGATGAGCAACAGGTCTGCCTCATTGTACAGCCTCATCCTCTGCGCCTGATCGGCGAGCCGCCTGGCTCGCTCCACCAGCCCATCATAGGCTGGATTGCCCCACAGGCGGGCGAGCTGGTGCATGGCCAGCCGCAGGAAGTTGTCGGGATCAGGATAGTCGGCACCCCAGAGCTCGGGCCACAGGTGCGGCAGCTCCCGCTGCTTCTGCTGCCTAAAATCATCCCAGGACACAACCTTGCACTCAACCTCTACCCCCAGGTTGGCACGCCACTGTCCGGCCAGCGCCTCCACGTAGGGGTCAAAGCCGACAGGAGCCAGGGCATCCAGCTCCGGCATGCTGCGGCCGCCTGCGTAGCCAGCGTCTGCCAGCAAGCGTCGCGCTTGCTCCGGATCGTATGGCAAGGCGATCCCGGGCGAGTGTCCAGGCATTCCAGGGGGCACAAGGCCGCCGGTCGAAGCTGACCAGTCTCCCCGCCAAAGCTCGTCGGCCATCTGTTCCCTGTCTGTCGCCAGGACGAAGGCCCGCCGCACTCGGGAGTCGTCGAGGGGCGAACGACCCGGGTTGAATGCGAGGTAGAAGGTCCCCAGGCTCGGCGTGGTGAGGCAATCTGCGGCGTGCTGGCGTCGGGCACGCGCGCCCTGCTCTACTGAGAGCAAATTCAGATCCAGCACGTCCAGGCCGTTCTGCTCATAGAGGCCCAGGTCCGCGACCCAACGTTGCTCCAGCGAGCGCAGGCTGATCTCTACCCGCTGCACATTGCCATGGCAGCGGCCATGGTATTTCGGGTTGCGCCTCAGTGCGATGGACTCGTTCCGGGCCCACGACTCTAAACAGAAAGGACCATTGGTGACCATCTTGCCCGGCTCTGTCCAGGCTTCCCCGCAGGCTTGGACAACGTGGTGGGGAACAGGGTAGGCATTGGGGCAGACCACCAGCTGGAGGAAGTACGCCAGAGGCCGCTCCAGCTCGACACGAAAGGTGCTCTCGTCGATGGCTTTGATACCCACGTCCGACCAGTCGGCTTGTGCCCCGTGGTAGGCCCTGGCACCCGCGATTTCGGACAACAGGCTGGCACCGAGCGAGTGATTGGCCGGATCCAAAACCCGCTGCCAGGCATACTCAAAGTCGTACGCCGTCACCGGCTGGCCGTCGCTCCAAACCACGTCGTTGCGCAGGTGGAAGGTGTACGTGCACCCTTCGGCTGTGACCTCCCAGCTTTGTGCCGCGTCAGGCACGATGGACAGATCCGGTGTCAGCTCGACGAGCCCGCTGAACAGGTGTTTGATCAGAAACGGTTCACACTGCTTGCCGCCAGCCATGGCTGGATCCAACGTCCGCACGTCATCGAACAGAAGGCGCAAGGCGTGTGGGGCTGGTGGCAGCGCTGTGGCTGGCACCGTCGTGGCCGCGCGCTGCCACAGGGCAAAGCCCTCTGAGTAGGCCTGGCGCGCTCGCCGAAAGTCAAAGGCATTGTCGTAGGTCAGGCCCAGCTTCATCAACGTTCGCGCTGCCTGCTCGTGCTCCTCTCTCTCCTTCAGCAGGGCCAGCGCCCGCTGGTAGTAGCCCAAGGCCTCCCTAAGGGCGTAGGCCAGGCGGCTCTTGTCCCCTGCGCGCTGCAGGAACTCGATCGCCTTCTCCGCGTTGCCGCTCTTCTCCCAGTGGTGGGCCAGCAAGCCCAGTTGCTCCTCGACGCGCTCTGGGAACAGCCGCTCCAGTGCCTCCGCCACCTGCCGGTGAAAGACGCGGCGTTGTTTCTTCAGCAGGCCGTTGTAGGCTGCCTCCCGCGTCAGATCGTGCTTGAAGATGTACTCCGACTCGGGGATGCGTGCCCGCTCGCGGATCATCTCCTCGTACTGCAGGGTCGACAGGTGCTCACCCAGACGGCGCTGCTCTGCGGCGATCGCCGACAGCAAGCGGTACAGGAAGATACGGCCGATGACCGAGGCCATCTGCAGCACCCGCTTTGCCTCCTCCTGCAAGCGGTCGATGCGCGCCACCAGCACGCCCTGCAGCGTATCGGGGATGGGAATCTCTGCCACCTCTTGCGTCGCCGTCCAGCGGCCGGTGGCCTCGTCGTGTACGATGGCTCCGCGGTCAATCAGCGAACGGATGACCTCTTCAACGTAGAAGGGGTTGCCCTCCGCTCGGCTCAGGATGCGCTCCCGCAGCACATCCGGCAGATGCTCGATTCGCAGCAAGTTGGCCACCAGTGTCTGGCTCTCCACCGCGGTAAGCGGCTCCAGCATCACGTCCGTGTAGCGCTTGGCGTATGTCTGCGCTACCAGTTCCCTGAAGCGCCAGCAAGGATGGTCCTTCACGGGTCGGAACATGCAGAGGAGCAGCAGCGGCACACGC
>JBFEPU010000326.1:0-3128 GCA_041549915.1 Anaerolineae bacterium
GCCAGGCCCCGCGTGACATGATCGCGGCCGGCTTTGGCGATGCGATCGGTAAGTTCACTTCTCTCGCCGACTGGAATCTGGGCACACTGTTGCTGGGAGAGCCTTTCGACCCCGCCATCGCCAAGCGTCTTCGCGACGCGCTGCTGACCTGTGCCGACCACGTCGCAGACATCCGGCGAGCTCTGCCCACAGGCGTCCGGATATTGATGCAGGCGCTGTTCGAGTCGGGGCTGTGCATGTTGCAGTACGGCACTTCGCGACCCGCCTCGGGTTCAGAGCATCTCCTCTCGCACTTCTGGGAGATGATGCACCACCGACGAGCAGAGAGCACGGTTCTCCATGGGGCCAAGGTGGGTGTGGGAACTGTCTTGACCGCAGAACGGTACGCCGCAATCCGCACCCTCAGACGCGAAGACGTTGCCAGCCATATCAAGACCGCCCGCCTGCCGAGTCGCCAAGATGAGGCCAGCGCCATACAGCTGACCTTTGGCAGCGCGGCCGAGGACGTCAGCCAGCACTATCTGCCCTTCCTGGATTCGATCGCAAACAATTGGGCCCAGATCCAGCAGAAGATCCTCGATCAATGGGCCTATGTATCAGAGATCGCGGCCATGGTCCCCTCTGCTGATCACATCGCTCGCCTCCTGGAGCAAGCAGGTGCACCGAGCGCTCCAGCAGAGCTTGGCCTCGCAGAGCCAGAGGTACGGCAAGCCCTTCAGCTCTCCCGCTACCTCCGCGGCCGCTTCACGGTCGACACTTTGGGCCGATTGCTTGGACTGTGGTAGGGATCGGCCACAGCCCTCAGTGCAACCTGGAGATGCTCGGATGAAGAGTCTCACAACCCAGCGCCTGATCATCCGTCCATTCGTCATGGACGACTTGCAGGAGGCCCACCGGCTGCTCGATCTCGACATCGCATGGGCGGGACGACCATTCTCGCTCAAGCAGCGCAGGGAGAAGCTGCAGTTGTATGTCCAACTGGCGAACTGGGAGGACACTGGTCGTCTGTATGGGAACCGTGCAGTCATCCTCAAGGCATCCGCGCAAATGATCGGCATCTGCGGATTCCATCCTGACCTATGGTCGCCCAGCTGGAAGGCGCTCTTCTGGCCGCAGCTATTCGACGGCTACGAGCATCGCTCGCCCGGAACACATGCCTCGCTTGAGCTGGGGATCGGCTACGCGCTTTCGACCAGGCATCGAGGCCAAGGCTACGCCGCAGAGGCCGTCTCGGCGTTCCTGGACTATGCTTCTCGAGAACTCTGTGTCGCGCGCGTGTTCTCCATCACGGATCGGGGCAACACCGACGCCGTGAGGCTCATGCGGCGTGTTGGCATGCGCGTCGCGTGGAATCCAGACCCGGGCACGCTGTACCCAGGCGCGGTGGGCGTTGCGGAAAACCGCTGAGCTGACCGCACGTTCAGCACCACGCTGCACGAATGCCCCAGTCAAGCCTCCACAAAGAGCGAAGAACTCGGTCGTGCCCACCACCGGGACTGCGCTCTAGTCCCTAGCTGGTCGGCAACTCGATGGCAAACAGGCTTCCGGCTCCTGGTTGGCTCTCTACACTCACGCGCCCGCCGTGCGCATAAACCACGCTTTGGACGATAGCCAGCCCCAGCCCGCTGCCATCGCTGTGGTTGTTGCGTCCCCGGTAAAAGCGCTCGAAGATGTGGGGCAGATCCTCCGGGTCGATGCCTGGGCCGCTGTCTTGTACCCACAGCCGCACCGAGTCCCCAGTTTGCTCCGCACCGACGGTCACCTGGCCGCCAACAGGTGTGAACTTGATGGCATTGTCCAGCAGATTGGATAGCACAAGCTCCATCCACGCCCGATCGCAGCGCAGGTGCACAGACGACG
Source organism: Anaerolineae bacterium (assembly GCA_041549915.1). Classification (GTDB taxonomy): domain Bacteria; phylum Chloroflexota; class Anaerolineae; order UBA2200; family UBA2200; genus JBFEPU01. The sequence continues at coordinate 1,861 of JBFEPU010000326.1, forward strand.
ATGGCGGTTGGGTCGACAAGTTGATGCCCTTTTCCTCCGCCAGCGGCTTGAATGTGGAAGCTGCCGCATCGATGAGCTCGCCCATGTCCCAGTCCGCTACACTCAGACTCACCAGCCCCGCGTCGAGCCGTGAGAGATCGAGCAAGTTGCGCGTGATCCACTCCAGTCGTTCCACCTGAACCTGACTCTCAGCCAGGAATTCAGCTGCAGCAGCCGAATCATCAGCAGCTGGGCCCTGCAGCAGCTCGACAAAGTTCTTAAGTGCGGTGATAGGAGTGCGCAGCTGGTGAGAGGCGTCAGCGATGAAGCGCCGGAGGGCATCCCGCTCAGCGCCCAGTTCAGCGAAACTGGTCTCCAGGCGCTGCGCCATCTCGTTGAGCTGGCTCGCCAACTGCCCAATCTCGTCCCGGCTTCTAACCGCAGCACGAATGGACAAATCGCCACTGCTCATCTGTCCGGCAACCGCTGACAGATCGCGCAGCGGGGCCGTCAGCCCCTTGCTGACCCACAGGCCCACGACGACCGCAAGCATCGTAGCGCCAACAGCAGCAAGCAGAAAGGCCTGACGGGTCGTTCTCAGAGCGCCCCTTGCCAGGTCGGGAGCGTCGCTGATCTCCACCAGACCGACAGAAGCGCGGCTACCGCCGATGGGCACGGTGATCACACGGCTCGACCGCTCCGTGGCAGGCCGCTCGGTAGACAGCTGCCTCAGTTGCTCCTCATCCAAAACTGGGTGAAAACTCACACCACTGCCCCACATACCGGGGCGCACCTCTATCAGTGTGATTGCTTCCTCCGCCAGCAGTTCCGGAAGCTCGGACCAGGGCACCACATAGGGCAGCGAAAGCTCAATCCTAGCGCCTGTGGGCAGAGTCACCACTAAGGGTTGAGCGGGTTCACCGGACATGCCCTGTGGCCACTCGAAGTGTGGCACAACCCAGGCAAATCCGTCCGCGTCGGACTCGCTTCCAGAATCGGCCAGCACCCGACCGCGCTGATCGAGGATTCGAACTCGAGCGCTGCTCAGGAAAGCAGATGTCCTGACCAGCTCCTCCAGCTCACGTGGTCGAACCATCGGGACTACCAGCGGTAGCGCCTGGCGTGCTACGGCGTCGGCATTGGTGGTCAGCTGTTCCATCTCTTGCTGCCCCACGTAGCGTTGCACCAGGGTCAGAGCCAGCACCCCGACTACGGCCACTGTGAGCAGTGTCAGGAATGCATAGCTGATCACCAATCGCCAGCGGATTGAGCCTAGCATCACCAACCAC
>JBFEPU010000327.1:0-3081 GCA_041549915.1 Anaerolineae bacterium
GATACTCCGGTCATTGTCCTCACTGCCAAGGAGCTTGGCGCTGAGGAATTGGCCCAGCTCCAGCAGAGTGTCTCCACTGTGATGCAAAAGAAGGGGCTGAGGCGCGAGGTGCTACTGCAGGAGCTGCGGGCGGCGCTGCAGGCCTACCACCCTCATTCGGGACCCAGCGGAGGAAGTGATGAAGAGGATCCTGGTTGTTGAAGACCAAGAACTGAACATGGATCTTTTGGTCCAGCTCTTGGAAGACGACTACGAAGTGCTGACTGCCACCGATGGAGCGGCCGGGATTGCGCTCGCGGAGCGCGAACGGCCGGACCTGATTCTGATGGATCTCTCTCTACCAGTAGTTGATGGCTGGGAAGCTGCTCGTCGGCTGAAAGCGAACGATGACCTTAGGCACATTCCCGTCATTGCGCTCACCGCGCATGTCATGCTCGGTGACGAAGAAAGAGCTCGAGAGTGTGGGTGCGATGACTATTTGACAAAGCCGCTTGATGAAGACCTGTTGTTTGAGAAGCTTGAGCATTTCTTGGGGACAGAAGCGTGACGCAGGAACGAGCGCGCATTCTGATCGTGGACGACGAGCCGTTCAACGTCGCCTACCTGGAGCAAGAGCTGGAGGACCTGGACTGCGAGACGGTCAGTGCCACCAACGGACGGCAGGCGCTGGAGTCGGTCGCTGCGGAGGCTCCAGATATTGTTCTGTTGGACATCATGATGCCAGAGATGGATGGATATCAGGTGCTGGAACACCTGAAGGCCAACAAGATATGGCGGCATATTCCAGTAGTGGTGATTTCCGCATTACAGGATCTGGACAGCGTGGTAAAGGGCATCGAGATGGGAGCGGACGACTATTTGCCAAAGCCGTTTGACCCGGTGCTCTTGAAGGCGCGGATTGAGGCTTGCCTGGAGAAGAAACGCTTGCGCGATCGTGAGCTGCTGTACTTGCAGCAGATAGAAGCAGAGAAGAGACGGGCCGATGAGCTGCTGCATGTCATTCTGCCGCCAGAGGTAGTGAAAGAGCTAAAGAGGACCGGTACCGTGCAGCCACGTTCATATCCGAATGTGGCTGTGCTCTTCGCCGACGTTGTAGAGTTCACACCCTACTGCGATAGGCATACACCGGCGGACGTGCTATCGAACCTGCAGGAACTGGTACAGGCATACGAGAACCTGGCGGTACACCACGGACTGCAGAAGATCAAAACGTCAGGGGATGAGTTCCTGGCAGTGGGCGGCCTGTTTAGGCCACTCCGCAATGCAGTTCTGAACTGTGTACAATGTGGCGTCGACATGATTGGTGCTGCTGGACACGTAGAAGCGGCATGGCATGTCCGGGTCGGCGTGCATGTTGGACCACTGATGGGCGGGATAGTTGGACACAGGCAGTACTTGTTTGACGTATGGGGCGACACGGTGAACACAGCGCACCGCATTCAGAGTCATGGCATCAGCGATGCCGTGAACCTCAGCAGGCAGGCTTGGGAGGCAGTTTCCGGCTTCTGCACAGGCGAATCACTGGGATTCATCGACGTGAAGGGCAAGGGAGAATTGGAGATCATTCGAGTCAACTCAGTGCTGACCTACGCTTCGTAACCACGTGCAATCCGCTCAGCTGCAGCCGGCGGGCAACAGTGGATCACATCCCAGGAGCTCACCAAATGGACAAACGAGCGAGAGTCTTGATCGTCGATGACGAACCGTTCAACATCGACTACCTGGAACAAGAGCTGGAAGACCTGGATTGCGAGACGGCCAGCGCTGGCAATGGGCGAGAGGCGCTGGAGTTGGTGGCTGCTGACGCCCCCGACCTGATCCTGCTGGACATCATGATGCCGCAGATGGATGGGTTCCAGGTGCTGGCTCGGCTCAAGTCAGACCAGGCATTGCGTGACATCCCAGTCATCGTCATCTCTGCGCTGGACGACATGGGCAGTGTGGTAAAGGGCATCGAGATGGGGGCCGAGGACTATCTGCCCAAGCCATTCGACCCGGTGCTGTTGAAAGCGCGCATGAGCGCCTGCCTGGAGAAGAAGCGGCTGCGTGACCGAGAAGTGCAGTACCTCCGGCGCATCAACGAAGAGCTGGACCTGGCCTGGCGGGTACAGTCTGGTTTTCTGCCTGACGATTTGCCCCAGCTGCCTGGCTGGCAGCTGGCGGCAGCGCTGGAACCATCGAGAGAGACGTCAGGCGATTTCTTTGACTTGATCCCGCTGCCCAACTGTGGGCTGGGGATACTGGTGGCAGACGTAGCCGACAAAGGAATGGGTGCCGCGCTGTTCATGGTGCTCGCCCGCACGCTCATCCGCACCTATGCCGCCGAACACCACTCAGAACCCGATTCCATGTTCGCGGCTGTCAATCGCCGCATCCTGACCGACATCAATACCAGCCAGTTCGTTACAGCCTTCTATGGGATCCTCGATCCAGCCACGGGGGCGCTGATCTACTGCAACGCAGGGCACGATCCGCCTTATCTTCTCAGCCCCGGAAAAGGCCAGGCGGAGCGAGAGCTGAAAGCAACTGGCATGCCGCTGGGAATACTCGAAGATGCGAGCTGGGAGCAGAAAGCGGTGCAACTGACCCCGGGGGACATGCTGGTGCTCTACACCGATGGTTTGACTGAAGCGCAGGATGCTGGGCAGCAATTCTTTGGCAGGGCGCGGTTGCTCGAGGTAGCTCGAGCCAACATAGGACGTTCGGCACAGGATGTCCTAGATGTGCTAATGGCGCAGGTTCAGCGTTTCGCAGGGCAGGCCCCCCAATTCGATGACATCACCCTGGAAGTTGTCGTCCGTGAACCGTAGCTACGCGGCAGATCGGACATCGAACAGAGCACCTCTCAGAATCAGCAACCTCTGCGAACGCGATGACAGAAGCTGAACAGAGTTTCGCACACGCTCGGCGACAAGCTTTCTTGGAAGGCGTTGTCGGCCAACTCCGAGGGCGCACTACCTCCTTGCTGCCCTTCGACCAAGTAAAGGAGAAGCTCGGCCTCCAGCCCGCCAGCGACCGCGGTTTGCAGGAGATCCCACTGGACAACATCGTCGGCAGCGTGGGCAGGTACCGTGAATTCAC
>JBFEPU010000328.1:0-3062 GCA_041549915.1 Anaerolineae bacterium
CAGTCACTTTCCCACTGTCCGAATTCAGTGTCCACTTTTGAACTTTAAAAGTGTCCAGTTTTCAAGTTTTCCTAACAATCGCGGTGGTGGGCTGACCAGACGGAACGTTGTGCCGATGTGGCGGCGTCCATCCTCGTGCTTTGCCGCCACAATACAGTGGGCGGAGCGTCGTGCGTGTCGCTCATGCAAAGCGTGTGGGCATCTGTCCGACGGAGAGGTGCTCAGCAAGCGGCGCATGCTTTGTCTTTGTGCCCAGAAGTGGACTGCAGCCAGCAAGAGCAGAGTTGTTGACGCACGAGACCATTGCGGCTATCATTCACCCAGCCACTGACAGGAGGGGCACCGCCTGTGGCCAAGCAAGGCCGTAGGAGAACAAACAGAGCGCTGCGCAGAAGAACGATCGGGCGCCTCGCAGGCCAGTTTCAAATCGGGCTGCTGGTGATAGCCGCTGCCCTGGCTGTGCTGCTCGTTTTCGCTGCGCGCCGAAACGAGCCTCCGGACAGCACCGCCACCACCGTTCCTCCGACTGCCAGCTCAACAAAGCCCGCCACGACGCGCACTGCGAGCTCTGAACCCACCCAGACAGCAGGCGGAGCCACTCCCACAACAGAGGTCAGCCGCGTGGGCATCGTGGCAGGACACTATGGGCCAGAGAACGATCCGGGAGCCGTCTGTTCTGATGGATTGCGTGAGGTGGACATCAACCTGGCCGTCGCCGAGAGGGTGGTGACTGCACTCCAGCAATGGGGCTACGAGGCCGAGCTACTGGAGGAGTACGATGACCGGCTGAACCGCTACCAGGCGGACGCTCTTCTGTCCATCCATTCAGACGCCTGCGACATCCCTGAGGCCAGTGGGTTCAAGGTGGCCCGTGTCTCCTTCAGCGCGATCCCAGAAATAGAAGACGCCCTGGTGGAATGCCTGTACCAAGAGTACGGGCGCATCACAGGGCTGTCTCGCCACGACTACAGCATCACGCCGGACATGCACGGTTACCACGCTTTTGTCAAGATCCATCCCGAGACGCCAGGCGCGATCATCGAAATGGGCTTTATGGGCGCCGACCGCTACATCCTCGTCAATCGTCCGGAGCTATTAGCCGAAGGCATCGTCCAGGGCTTGCTCTGCTTCCTGCAGCGCTAGCGCTGCAGCCTCCCGGCTCAGCAGGACATACAACTGCAGGTTGCCTGGATCGCAGGCCAGATCCCTGTTTCAGCTCCTAAGCTGCAGCTTTGCCCTTGGCATCTTCTGGCTGCGTCTCAGCTGAGGTTTTCTGCTGCGCCTTCGGCTCCTGCTCCCGGGGCGGAGGGCTCAGCATGTACCCGAATCCGCGTACGTTCTGCAGGTAGTTGTTCTGCTCGTCCGTCCAGCCGAGCCGGCGACGGATCAGACGCACGTGCGTCTTGACCAGCTCGCGCGCTTCAGCCTCTGACCCCGCATAGCCCCAGACTTCCCGCACCAACTCACGCTGGCCCACCACGCGGTCCGCATTGACCGCCAGGTACAAGAGCAAGCGAAACTGGTTAGGGGGCAAGGGTACACGCTTCGCCGCAAAGACCACTTGTTTGCGCGCTGGATCGATGGTCAGTTTGCCGACTCTGATCGTCTGTTGTGCAGGAGATTGAAAGATGCCCAGCAGCCGGACGATGAGCATTTCCAGCCGTCGCAGAGCATCCTCGCCGCGCAGCGACAACTGTTCAACGTCGGCGTTGAGGTGCGCGAACGCCGTCGGCACAATGAGCGGCAGCCGCTCGCCTTCCCTCAGCGCAGCCGACAGCGCCACAGCCTCTTTCTCCAGGACACGCTGCTCGACAATCAGGATGTCGGGCCACGCTGCCTCGAGCATCGCTGTCGCATGACTCCAATCACTAGCCACAGTGGCTCGGGCGCCAGCTGCTCTCAGCCTGACCTGAATACGTTGGGCCCAGTCAGGCTGGGGGTTTACAATCAGGACCTGCATGAAGCTCCCCCCCTGATCCAGGACTCGGATCACCTAAGGACTCGACTGCGTTTCGATGATACAACGATAAAGGCCAGAGACAAAACGGGCAGCGCATGCATTCCTCACCGCCTTGCTCCCCGAAATTCCACCGAACTGACGCCAGCGTCGCACTATTTCTTTTCCTTTTGCCCGCGGAACCTTTGATAGAATTTCTACTTGAAAGACGGCAGCACAGGGCAACCTGTGCGCTTTGATGCTGCCTAGAAGCAGAGAAGAGGTGAGAGACCTATGGCCCTGGAGTGGGAATGCCTGGACTGTGGTTATCTCTATGAAGGGAATACCGCGCCTCGTCGATGTCCCGATTGTGATGCTGTCGGTGCCTGGGAGAGGGTGGAGTCGGGCGAAGAGTGGGATGACGACGAAGCAGAGGAAGAACAGGAAAAGAAGGAGACAGGAGCAGTGGAAACCGAGTGGGAGTGCATGGACTGTGGCTATCTCCATGAGGGGAAGCAGCCACCTCGCCGGTGTCCCGATTGTGGGGCTGTCGGCGCATGGGAGAAAGTGGAGTACGTCGACGACTGGGACGACGACCTTGAGGACGAAGACTCGTAGCGGGACGAGATAGGAGCGCAGATAGCCGCTTCAGCCAGCGGGTGCACCTCCGTCTCTCCAAGTGACGTGTGAGCAACGGCTCGCGCAGCGCTCGCCGGGCAGAAACCTGGAAGCGAGGAGGCCGCCTGCCAAGCAGGCGGACCGGTGGCAGTCACCGGGAACGATAGAATGGGACGTGCCACAATGGCCAAAGAGCCCAGCCATACCAAGGAGTTCTCTGTTCTAGTACCTATCCAAGAACAGCGGGCCGGGCTCCCACGCCCGGCAATGCGGCGTCCTGCCCATGCTGGCGCAGGGTGCTGCGCGAAAAGCCGCCTCAGCTGAGTTTTCGGATAGGTACTTGGTGGCGGGACAGCGGTCCAGTCTCTGTGAGACTGGACCGTTCTCTTTGCGGGCTCTGGGCAGTGCCGTTGTTGCGGTCAACGGATAGCACAACGGATAGGCGGATAGGCAGAGCCTGCCTGAAGTGGGCGAGCGAGAGCTGGCAAGCGGCGGTGGCGGCTTGTTC
>JBFEPU010000329.1:0-3031 GCA_041549915.1 Anaerolineae bacterium
CCGAGATGACCATATCACAGCCCCACTCGTCCATCGGGAGCTCGACTGCACCCAGAGAACTGACGGCATCCACAAGCCAGAGGGGCCGGCTCGCACCCAGTGAACGCAGCAGCTCCGCCAGGGGCGCAAGATCATTGAGCACCCCTGTGGAAGTCTCGTTGTGGGTGGTGAGGAGCAGGCGTACTTCAGGGTTGTCTCTCAGTGCCTGCTCCACCACATCCGCATCGAAAGCCTGACCCCACGGCGCGTCAATCTGCTCCACCCTGCCCCCAAAGGTCCGTGCAATCGCCGCAAAGCGCTGGCCGAAGGTGCCGACGGAGACCGCCAGGACATGGTCGCCGGGGGACATCACATTGACCAGTGCTGCCTCCAGACCCCCTGTGCCTGAAGCTGTCAGAACCAGGACGTCACTCGTCGTCTGGAAGAAGTGGCGCAGATGCTGCATCACTTGTTGGAGCAGTCTCTCGAATTCAGAGTCTCGATGTCCGATCACATCCTGGCTCAGTGCCTGCTGCGCCTCAGGCAGCACCGGGGTCGGTCCAGGGATGCGTAGGTTCATACTCTTCCTCCCGCCCCAACAGTCGGCAGGCTAGTCGACCTGGGGCAGCTCCGCAAGTGCTTTGTCTATCGCGGCCGCTGGATACTCATAGTCCGGTAGCTCGCCCCCGAGGTAGGCATCATATGCAGCGAGGTCAAAGTGGCCGTGTCCGCTAAAGTTGAACAGGATCACCTTGGGCTCGCCGGTCTCCTTGCACTTGACCGCCTCGTCGATTGCAGCCCGTATGGCATGGGCAGTCTCTGGCGCCGGCACGATGCCTTCAGTTCGGGCAAACTGCAGAGCTGCCTCGAACACTGCGTTCTGGGTGTAGGCCCTGGGCTCGATGTAGCCACCCTGCGCCAGGGCAGAGATCAGCGGTGCCATGCCATGGTAGCGCAGGCCGCCGGCGTGGATGGCGGCCGGCACGAAGGTATGGCCTAGGGTGTGCATCTTGGCTACCGGAGCCATCTTGGCCGTGTCCCCATAGTCGTATGCATACACACCCTTGGTGATGGACGGGCAGGCGCTTGCCTCAACCGAGATGAAATGCATCTTGGCTTCCTTCGCAAACACCCGCCTGAGGAAGGGGAATGCCAGCCCCGCGTAGTTGGAGCCGCCGCCCACGCAGCCGATCACCACATCCGGATCCTCGCCAGCCATCTCCATCTGCAGGAGAGCCTCCTCGCCGACAATCGTCTGGTGCAACAGGACGTGGTTGAGGACGCTACCCAGAGAGTACTTGGTATCTTCGTTCTTGGCCGCCACCTCAACCGCCTCACTGATGGCGATGCCCAGAGAGCCCAGTGAGTCCGGGTTCTCCGCAAGTATGCTGCGCCCTGCCTGCGTCTCCTCGCTCGGGCTGGGCGTCACGCTGGCACCCCATATCTCCATCAGAGACCGGCGATACGGCTTCTGCTGGTAGCTGATCTTGACCATGTAGACCTTGAGCTCGATCCCGAACAGGTTGCAGCCCATGGCCAGCGCACTACCCCATTGACCTGCACCGGTCTCCGTTGTGATTCGGCGCACCCCCTGCTCCCTGTTGTAGTAGGCCTGCGCCACTGCTGTGTTGGGCTTGTGGCTACCTGGCGGGCTCACACCTTCGTTTTTGTAGTAGATGTGCGCTGGCGTATCCAGCGCCTGTTCCAGGCGTAGTGCCCGCATCATGGGCGTCGGCCTCCACAGCCTGTAGACGTCCTGTACCTCGTCGGGGATGGGGATGTACCGGTCGGTGCTGACCTCCTGCCCAATCAAGGCCATGGGGAAGAGCGGCGCCAGGTCATCTGGCCCAACTGGCTGCATCGTGACCGGATGCAGAGGCGGTGGCAGCGGCACAGGTAGATCGGCCAGTATGTTGTACCACGCCCGGGGCATCTTCGCTTCATCCAGGAAGAACTTGTGTCTTTCCATTGTATCGCTCCTTTCGGTAACCGATTCGGAATCGTGCTTGTGATTTCGTTCCAGCACTGGGCAAGGAACTGCAGAGTGACGATAAGTGCTTCACCGCAATAGGCATCGCCTCAGACGCCGTGTTCGAACGCTATCAGTGTCTTTTCAAGCCCATCACCTCCTTCACTTCGGCCATGGTTGCTTCAGCGATCAGTCTGGCACGCTCTGCTCCGTCCCGCAGCACATCCCGAACATAATCCAGGTCTGCCGCCAGTTCAAGGCGCCGTCCGCGGAAAGCGGACAGGCTGTCACCGATCTCCCGCGCCAGGACCGCCTTGCAGTCCAGACAACCAATCGTCGCTTGCCGGCATCCTGCCGCGAGCGGTGCCAGCTCCCCTGCTGGCGTGTACAGCCGGTGCAGAGCGTAGACGTTGCAGCGCCTTGGCTCGCCAGCATCGCGCAGGCGCATCCGTGCCGGGTCCGTCACTGCCCGCGCCAGCTTGCTGGCGATTTCTTCAGGTTCATCCGTAAGCGCGATATAGCTGCCCGGAACGCTCTTGGCCATCGCGCCCTCCCCCAAGAGACTGGGCACCACGGCCCCAGAAGTGAGATGCGCCTGCGGCTCTGGGAAAACCGGCGCGAAGGTGCGGTTGAAGGCGCGGGCCAGCTCGCGGGTGACCTCGATGTGCGGAAGTTGGTCTCGTCCTACGGGTATGAGCTCCGCCTTGTAGAGGAGGATGTCAGCCGCCATCAGCACCGGATACGACAGCAGCCCCAGCCCGACCACGCCCTGGCGTGCCGCCTTGTCCTTGTAAGTCGGCAGTTGCGCCAGCCGGTTCACCGTCGCCAGAGAGCCCAGCAGCCAGCTCAGCTCGACGTGCTGATGAACGTCCGACTGTACCATCAGTATGGATCGCTGCGGATCGACCCCAGCCGCCAAATAGTCCAGCGCCACGTTGAGCACGCGGTGCGGCAGCCGCTTCGGATCGTATTTAACCGTGATGGCGTGATAGTCCACCACGGCGTATATGCAGTCGTGCTCGTCCTGTAGCTCCAACATGCCAACCATCGCCCCCAGGTAGTTCCCCAGGTGCAAGCTGTCCG
>JBFEPU010000330.1:0-3030 GCA_041549915.1 Anaerolineae bacterium
TCTTCAGCCAGGTCGGTGGATCGGACAGGCAGATTTTAGAGTTCTGTCGGCACTACAGGTTGTGTAATGAAGATAGGTTGGCACAATATATCGTATTTCACGCTAATTTAGGACAGGCCACGGTGATGCTGGGCTAGGTTGCGCTGTAGAACAAATGTAGGATTATGTGCAGTAGACGCAAGTGCGGCGGAATGTGAGAACGGACATATGGGCGATGGGGACTGGAGGTCGCGAGGGTTCCTGTGACGGAGTCGATGGGCACTGAGCTGGGAAGGGGATGTGGAATGCCTGTGCGTTCTCCAGCTTGCACACTGCACGGGACGGAGATCGAGAGCGAATTTACGGGAGTGGATGGGAGTCGAACCCACCAGGGCCGCCTCTGCGGCACCCCTCAGACGGTTTTGAAGACCGCGGAGCCCACCGGGACTCAACCACCCCCTCGTACGGCCATAGCATACCCACTTTTGGCAGATTGGTCAAGGGAAGAATGACCAAGGGGGAAAATCGCCCCGTCCAGTGTCTGCCACCATCTGCTTGCCGGCCGCGGAACCGGACGCGAGATCGGACTGTTCAATGATTTGGCTGGGGCTTGTTGACCTTCCGCGCCAGGCGATCGCGCAGCTGTGGGGTCATTGGTACCAGGATGTAGCCTTGGGTCATGTCACCATAGATCTGGTAGCCTGGAGGCCCCCAGTACCAGGCATAGTAGGCGACGTAGGCGCATACGGCTGCGTCAAGCAGGTCCTCATGGTGCTTGAAGGCACTGCCGTACAATGCGCAGATGTCACGGCCAGCAACATCCGCGGGAATGAGCATGGCCGGCTCGCATTGGTGCAGGCTGACGAGATACGATTGCAGCCGTGCCAGTTCGCTCCTGCGAAAGTCCATGCTGCGCCTGCGGCGCGCCTTGTACTTGAGGGTCTTTTCAAGGCCGAACAGAACGACCATAGCCGGGTGAGGATAGACTTCAAACGCGGTGCGTGTCATGGCCCGTGGCTGTAGATAGGGATCCTGCACAAAGTCATACTGGGCCAACGCGGCCACGATCCCCTCGCCGCGCGTGCAGCCGCGGTTGCGATTCGCAGGATAGCAGCCGGCGCCAAAGCGACCAAAGACACGAGTGATCTGGCGATCCACAGGCCGCGCCCCTTTCTGATTGGGCACTATCAACGGTGCGTCGATCGCAACCAGTGCCGGACCGCTGCCTGCGCCTTGTTGGACAAAAGCAAGCACTTCCGCATCCTCACGGAGCCGGTCGCAATGCGCAATCCACTGTGCGTGCCCAGCTTCAGCTTCGAGGACGACTGCGGCAGACTGGTTGCGCGTTGACCAGGCCAGATCCAGCCCAATGAAGCGTGTGTTCATCGATCCTCTCGCACCGCTACACGCACCTCGTCGGGGAATCGGAGGTACTGCAACACGTGGTTCCAGGATGCAACGGGCAACAGGCCGCCGGTGGCCTGATCGTGCCCGTAGCCAAAGTAGCCATCGGCGACATCGACTTCCAGATTGGAGAGCAGATCCAGCAGGCTGGCGTCGCTGGCCGAGCGCATGGAAAAGGCAACGTAGCCCGGCACATAGCCTTCATTTCCCACGAGCACCACGTACTTGGGTAGTCGGGTGCGCCAGATTTGTGCCACCAGTGGATGCACCTGGCAGCGGCTGTTGACACGCACCAGTGCTACCCGGCCACTGAACGTGGGAGCAGCTCTCTTCGCTTCCTCGAGCGCCGCTCTGACCTGAAGGCGGTACTCGGCCAGCCTCTTCGCCGCGGGGCTGACTCCTTCGGCGATGTCGCTTGGATGCTGGGCTGCCAGGATCGCCTGCAGAGCGGTCTCGGCATCCCCACTCGCCGAGCGGCGACCTGCGTTGATCAGCGCTGTGGCTTCGCGGAGCCACTTGGCCTTGTAGACCTTCTTGGCCCGGGGGATGATCGCGAACGGCGCTTTGTGCCCCAGATCGCTCAACGTTCCTATGGCTGCGACCCACATCATGTCTTGGACTGCAGCAGTTTCCGAACACAGCCAGTAGACCAGCAGTGCAGCATTGGGGATGGGACGCCAGGTGTAGCCGCTGATGAGCACACCTCTGGGAGGTACCCCCTGTGGGCGATGATGGTCGATGAAGCAAGTGGGAACGCCACGGACGATGGGTTCTCGCAGGCAACCTAGATCCAGCACAAAAAGCGCAGCGGGATCGACGGCCGCGAGGCGCTCTTTGGTTTGCGCGCTGTAGGCGTTGGCGGCCTTTCCTGTTGTGAGAATGGTCAGATTGGTGAACTGCAGACGCTGCAGGGTGCGGTAGAGGATGGTTCCAGCAGCAATGCCATCAGCATCGCTGTGGCAGAGGACCGTCGTGGGAGCAGCGGGGTCTAGCTGTTGGAGAAAGCCTGTAAAGGCCTCCAGTGCTGCGCTGAATTCCGGTGGTCGCTGAGCTTCCAGGGGCCGATTCCTCTCATGGGACAGGTTTTCGAAAGTCGTAGATACCGCCTGCTGTGGACCAGCGGCGATTGCACTGTATGCAGTTTAGTGCATCAGCGCCTTGTATCAGTTCTCTGCCGCCGCAACTTGGGCAGCGGAAGATGCGAGGCGCTGCTGGTGTGCTTTCTCCACCCAAAGTGCGGGCTCTCAAGAAGATGCTGGGTGTTAGCCGGAGATTGGCTGTAGGCTGTTGCAGCCAGCCATCGAAAGTCGCCAGGAGACGAGGAGGGAAGAAGCGTTTCAGAAAGGCAGTGCGGAAATGGGAGGTCGCCAGATGCTGCTCGATGTGGAAGCCAGCTTCTTCTAGACTGCTCTCTACGTACGTGGGGTGGAAGTCAAAGTTCAGTTCCGCGAATTCCCAGGGCTCGCGAGAAAAGGGATTGTGCTCCTGTCGCCGCAGCAGGTAGCGCAGGATAGCCTTCAAGTGGCGTTTGTTGGCGTACTCCAACACGAAAGCCGCGTTGGGACTCAGGATTTCATGTATGGCCCGCAGTGCCGCTGGCACGTTGGACTGGTGATGGAGCACACGCACCATCACCGCGGCATCGAA
>JBFEPU010000331.1:0-2990 GCA_041549915.1 Anaerolineae bacterium
ACTTCCCAACCGAGGCCCCACGCACCGAGGCCCGGCGACTCCCAATTGTCTTCGACAAGACGAATGTCGTGCTGCCGGAGATTGATCCCGAGAGCCTGTAGGCTCTCAAGATAGAGCTCCACCGGGTTCCCAGGATCTGGCTTGAGTATCACCTGGTACTGATAGTACTGGCCCCAGCGGTTGGGATTCTCGCCGTAGCGGCCATCTGCTGGGCGAACACTCGGCTCAACGTAGCCCACCTTCCAGGGCTCAGGCCCTAGCACGCGCAAGGCTGTGGCGGGATTCCACGTACCCGCGCCGACCTGCACATTATAGGGCTGCCAGATGAGGCAGCCCTGTTGCGCCCAGAACCGATCGAGGCGCATAATGACTTCTTGAAAATCCATCTGCTCTCCCCAGAGATGCTCTAAACCTGTAGTTTACCTGTTTTGTGCATACATGTCAAAAACACACGGCTGTGAAGTCTCCCTGGGAACGCAGGACTGAACACCACAGGCTGGATATTCAACCAAGCTAGGCTTGTTCCACGGTCCCCACTTTGACGCGCTTCCGCTCATGGGTTATCATCATGCAGGCATCCGAGCATTCGAGGGGACACTTTGACCACGGCGTGCGCACCAGGGAAGGTAATCTTGTTTGGCGAACACGCGGTAGTGTACGGCCGACCGGCCATTGCGGCACCTGTGACCGAGGTGCGCGCCTGCGCTCTGGTCGAGGATGCACCACGCCGCCAAGGTGTTCTCATTCGAGCTGAGGACCTCAAGGTGAGCCACTATCTGGGCGCACCGATCACAGATGAGCATCCGGCCTATCCTCTTGAGTTCACCGTGCGCCACACGCTCGCATGCCTGGAGATGGAGGCCATCCCGGATCTTACGCTGACGGTGTCATCGACAGTGCCTGTCGCACGCGGCCTGGGCAGCGGCGCAGCTGTCGCCACGGCCATTGTCCGCGCGCTCGCACTACATTTCGGTCATGCACTCGCGCCAGACGAGATTTCGGAGCTGGTCTATCAGACAGAGATCCTGCACCACGGCACCCCAAGCGGTATTGACAACACGGTGATCGCATTTGGACGGCCTGTATGGTTTGTCAAAGATCAGCCCATAGAGATCTTGCATGTCGGGCAGCCGTTGTGGCTTGTCATTGGAGATACCGGGATCACCAGCCCTACCAAGGTGGCAGTTGCGGATGTGCGCCACAGCTGGCAGCAGGAAGCTGAGACATACGAAGCTCTTTTCGACCAGATTGGCGTCGTTGCAGGTCGAGCCAGGCAAGCCATCGAGCGGGGAAATACAGCCACCCTGGGCAGACTATTGAACGAGAACCAGCGATTGCTGGAGGCCATCGGCGTGTCTTCGCCTGAACTCGAGAGCCTGGTCGACGCCGCCCGCCAGGCCGGCGCCATGGGGGCCAAACTGTGCGGAGCTGGACGCGGCGGCAACATGATCGCTCTCGTTGGGCCAGAGAGCGCACAGCCCATTGCGGACGCCGTCCGGGCGGCTGGCGCTGCGAACGCCATCGTAACCCAAGTCGCGGCGACTGATGCAAAGTTCGGCCACAGGCGAGGCGAGGGAGCGCCACTGGACGCTCCAGGTACTCTCACATGCTGATCGGTATCGACGCCAGCCGGGCAGCGTACCGTCAGCGGACCGGCACAGAAAACTACTCGCTATTCCTCATCCGCGCCTTGCTGAAGCTCGATCGAGAGAACCGATACCGCCTCTACTTCAGCCAGCATCCTGCGCCAGGTCTGCTCCCCGCAACCAGCAATGCGCATGTCCAGACCATGCCGTTCCCCAGGCTATGGACCCACATCCGACTCTCCTGGGAGATGGCAACCCGAGCACCAGACGTGCTATTCGTGCCCGCGCACGTCCTGCCCCTGGTGCATCCCCGGCGCAGCGTGGTCACTGTCCATGACCTGGGATACCTATACTATCCAGAGGCGCACACACGCTGGGCACGATATTACCTGCAACGGTCAACATCCTACAACACCCGGGCCGCTGCACATCTGATTGCCGACTCGCAGGCCACGAAACGCGACCTGATCGAGCATTGCCAGGTGTCAGATGAGAAGATCACGGTCGTGTACCCGGGATATGATCCCCAATTCGCGCCGATCCGTGACAGGACCCGCTTGGCTGCCATTCGTGAACGCTATCAGATTCCCGGCCCATATGCCATCTATGTAGGCACCTTGCAGCCGCGAAAGAACCTCACCAGGCTCCTGGAGGCCTTTGTCATCCTGGGCCAACAGCTCGAACAAATTCACCTAGTCATTGCGGGCAAGCGGGGTTGGCTGTACAAGCCGCTATTCGCCCGCGTGCAGGAGCTGGGACTGGACGAACGCGTGCACTTTACTGGGTATGTACCCCAGGACGATCTGCCAGCGCTCATCAGCGGTGCGCGTGTCTTCGTGCTGCCCAGTCTATACGAGGGCTTTGGCCTGCCCGTAGTCGAGGCCATGGCCTGCGGCACGCCGGTCATCTGTTCGAACGTCAGCTCGCTGCCTGAGGTGACCGGAGACGCCGCGATTCTGGTGAATCCGCATGATACGGCTCAGCTGGCTGAGGCCTTGGGACAGGTCCTGGCTGACCAGCAGCTGCGCAACAAGCTAGCCAGCAGAGGTCTGCTCCGAGCGTCACAATTCTCATGGGAAAAGTCTGCCCAGGAAACGTTGCGAGTCCTCGAAACGGTCGGCAGCATGCATAGAGAGCACCAGACTGCTGCGTAGTGAGACGTGAAGCGGAAAAGGCACAGAGCGTCAGCGCGCTTCGGGGGTGCCCCCTGAAGCGGCCATGAGACGGCAGCGACGCGCAAGTGCTGCTGACCGCCTGCAGCAGCTGCCGACTGGTGACTGGCATCCAGTAGGCTTGAACTGGCGTTTGTTTGGCAACAAGGCCGTGATATGGTATATTGATAGCGGAGGACGGCTGGGAGGGGATACTTGATGAGAAGACCGCTTCTGCTGCTGGGTGCATTAC
>JBFEPU010000332.1:0-2989 GCA_041549915.1 Anaerolineae bacterium
GTCCACTGATGGTGACGCTGCCGTCGGTTGTGCCAGCCAGTACAGAATCGCCGCCGAAGGTCACGTTGGTGGGGTTCCCTCCACGGCTGACAAAGGCGAGCGGCGTGCTGGTCCCACCGGTGCCCCACAAGGCTTTGAAGCGGATTGTGGCCAGCACAAAAGTGCCAGAAGGTTTGGTGCCAGTGAGTTTGCCAGCTGCATAGTCAATCTGACCTGCGGCGTTGTTCACGGTGTTTTGGACAGTGACATCGAGTGCCGAGGTGTTGGGCTCGATGCTGCTGCTGGGGTTGCCGCCACTGTCGACAACCTGCAGGTAGAGCGGATCGAAGTTGATGTGCACCTCGGCGCCATCTACCTGTTGAGCACCAGCAACGATCTGGATATCCACGGTAAAGATCTGGTCCTTGGCCACCGCAGGGCTCTGTGGATTGAAGTTGATGAACACGGTACCAGCCGCCGCCTGCACCGCGCCGTGTCCAGGCTCGTCCTGAGCTGACGCCATGTTTTGAGGAGTGGCGAAAGGCGATATCCAAAGCGCAAGGACGGTGGCCATCGCCAAGATCCAGACCATGAGGCGGAAAGGGCTGATTTGTCTACGTAGTGTTGCTGACCGTTTCATACACGACTCCTTGCCGAACATTCCTCGCCCCGTGGTGGTCCATCAACGGGGTTTGAAGGATTCTGGTGTTCTGGGTCGTCCTCTACCTCGTCACTGGCAGTTGCGAACCCGCTGCCGACGCTAACGTCGGCAGCGGGCACGAACCCGTTAGCCATGTGTCATGGTTGCCCTTTTGGGGCAAGTCGGCTTCCCGCTTGCCAGTGACCGACAGATCCTCCGTCCGGTATGCCAGAAGACCACACCTGGCACGCTCGGAGCATATCTCCTTGCGTCTAGCTCTTGACCAACTCGTGCCGGTCTTCTCGTCTATCCATGTTCGCCCCCTTGGCAAGGGGGCCCGGGCTCTCCGTGCTGGCTATAGCTTGATGAAAGGCAGGTGGATGTGGTAGTTTCCCCCGATGATGATTGTCCCTCCAGCGGTGCTATCCAACACCGTATCACCGCCGTAGGTCACATTGGTGGGGTTCCCTCCACGACTGACAAAGGTCAGCGGTATGCTGGTGCCGTTTGTCGTCTGCAGCGCCTTGAAGCGGATGGTAGCCAAGACAAAGGTGCCACTCCTCCCACCACTGAGAGTGCCCGCGGCAAAGTCGACGGTACCCTGCCCATTGTCCACGTTGTTCTGAATAGTCAGATCGAGGGAATCCCCACTCTCAACGGTATCCGCGGCCTGCCCACTGGTGTCCACGACCTGGAGGTGTGTGGCATCAAAGTCAAGGTGTACTTCCGCGCCGTCCACAGGCTGGCTGCCCGCGGCGACCTGGATTTGCAGCGCGAATACCTCATCTCTCTTGACGGATGAGCTGGGAGGTTCGATACGGACCTGCACGGACCCTGCGGCAGTGGACACCTGGGCTGCCTGCGCGGCCATCGCGATCCCTGGAGAGCGGGAAGGCACAATGGCTCCGGACTGCCCAAAGTTCGAGGCCAGCAGTGAAAAGTCGGTGATGTTAACGAAACCATCCTGGTTGAAATCGGCGCGCTCGTCGTACTGCGGATTGAACCCCGTTGCCAGTATGGAAAAGTCAGTGATGTTCACCCTATCATCGTCATTGGCATCACCTTCTCGAAGCGTACCGAAATCCAGGGTGTTTGTCCCGGCAACCAAGGCCACGCTGCTCCTCAGGTTGCTCAGCGTGTGCGGGTTCTTGACTCGGATATCGTAGGTACCTGGTGTCAGGCCCGCCACTGTGAAGTCGCCTGACTGGTCCGTGCCAGCGGTGTGGGTTGCACTGCCCACCGTCACCCTCAGTTGGCTCACCCACTGCGCATGCGGTGGACTGGGGCGGCCCTGCAAGTCAACGCTGCCGTTGATCGTTGCCGTGCTTGGTCCGCCGCCACCCTTGCCGACAAGCACGAAGCTGATGAACTCGTCGCCATCGGTCAGAGCGTCAATGGAAAAGTCGCTGCTGTTTGGCTGACGGTTGCCAAAGTACGCATCGGTTATGTTGAACTGCTCCGTCTTCCAGAGCCCCGAATTGCCTTTCTGCACCCGCCTGGCCAGTTTGTTGGTATCTCCGCTGGCGTCGTACCGGAGTTCCCACGCGTCGCTGCCGGTGTCATAGTAAACGACGTAGACCGTAACTTGCGTCGGGGTAGCGTAGACGTAGCCACCGTCCACGTCAAAGCGCATGTATCGGTTGCCGGAGGCGTAATCCGTTCTCCTGGCAAAGCGCCCCATGGACTGCGAGGCCCCGGTCATGACACGTTGGCTCTGGTACAGGTAGTCATCGCTGCTGTTCGTGATCTCTGCGCCGCCATCGTAGTAGGTGCTGCCGCCAATGTAACCGAAACCGCCTGCCTCGTACTCGCGGTCATACGTCCAGTCGTTGCCGCCACTGTCGCGATAGGTATTCCCACCGCAGTTGAGCCTCCGAGTATATCCCGGCCCCGTCACCTTAATGGCGGAGACAATCGGTTGGTCGCGGCTGCCAGCGCCCCAATCCGGCGTAAGGCGGACTTCCAGCTGGCCATCGGAGACACTCTTGGAGAAGGTCCTGACAACGGATCGCCTGACGCCGCCCGCGGCAGCGACGAGGTCAAAGTTGTCAGCGACTATCTGTCCCTCGATCAGGATATCGAAGATCCGCTCACTGGTCGAGTGGTAGATCTCGGCAAAGTGCAGCTCGACTTCATAGGTGCCGTTGGGGACATCGAAGATATAGCGCCGGTCCGCGCCCGTGTTGAATACTGCCTGAGTGTAGGCCGAGTCCCCTTCCTTCTGCGTCAGCCAGAAGCTCGCATTCCCGCTCTCGCCAGCGGCCTGTTCTGTGTCGCGCAGCGCAACCCAGACTCCGGGTGTGTTGGCCAGGGTCACCCCGCTATAGTCTGCGGCGAATTGCAGCAGTGGAAGATAGTCTTCCGTGCCAA
>JBFEPU010000333.1:0-2986 GCA_041549915.1 Anaerolineae bacterium
GGTCTCTTCGAGGTAAGCCAGATCTGCCAGCCTGACCTCATTGCCCGCATGCTCGAGAGCCGACACAAGCTGGGGATCCTAATCGAAGTGGTCCTCTATCGCCCGCTTTCGCCGCCCAGTCACAATCAGGATTTCTTGGATCCCTGCAGCCTGCAACTCCTCAACGACGTACTGCACCACCGGCTTGCGCCCCACGGGCAGCATCTCTTTGGGTTGGGATTTGGTCGCTGGCAAGAGCCTGGTGCCCAGCCCGGCAGCCGGGACGATTGCTTTGGTGATCGGCTTGATCACAAGCCACCTCCTTCTTGTTGTGGGGCACGGTGACCGGGATTCCAGAAAGATGACTGGGACGTCTCCTCATCGAAGCGGTATGCTTGCTTGACGAGGCGGTAGCCCAAATCGAGAACCATCTCGCGTGCATCCTGCATATCCACTATGCCTCGCGCAACAAGGCCAGCGACCCAGTTGGCACTGATGCGGCGCCACAGGTCATGGCGGGCTGGGATCGAGGGGAAAGCTCGCGTATCATCGTTGAAACCTGCGGTATTGTGCAGACCTGCGGTCTCCATCACGCTCGCGAAATAGCGCTCCATGCCGTTGATGCTGTCGTGGAACCACCACGGCGGGCCAAGCTTCATCGCCGGGTAGTGGCCAGCAAGTGGGGCCAGCTCGCGCGAGTAGGCAGATTCGTCGAGAGTGAATACGATCAGGCTGAAACGGGGATCATTGCCGTACTTGTTCAGAAGTGGGCGCAGGTTGTGCGTGAATTCGCTGCGCTGGGGGATGTCGGCTCCGCTGTCCTTCCCAAACCGGTCGAAGAGAGGCTGATTGTGGTTGCGGTATGACCCGACGTGGATCTGCATCACCAGTCCGTCGTCGACGCTCATGCGCGCATTCTCCATCAGCACGTGGGCGGAGAACAGACGAGCATCTTCAGCGCTTGGCTGGCCGTGCAGGGCGCGCTGGAAGATGGCGTCCGCCTGCCGAGGGCTCAGCTCGGTGGTGAATGCGCTGAAGGCGTCGTGATCGGTTGCTTTGGCACCCACGGACTTGAAAAAGGCCCGCCGCTGCTCCAGCGAGCGAATGAAGCTTGGGTAGGAGTCAATAGAGGTACTACTGAGCTCGCCCAATCGCTCGATGTTCTTGCGCCAGGATGACGAAGTGAGTTTGGTGACGTCATCCGGCCGGAAGGTGGGGCGAATGTCGGCCTTCCAGGCCGAAGCATGGATTGCCTGGTGGTGGGCCAGGGTGTCAGTGGCCTTGTCGGTAGTGCACAGGATCTCGATGTTGAATCGTTCAAACAGGGCACGGGGCTGGAACTCGGGTTCAGCCAACTTGGCCTGAAGCTGGTCGTAGATGTCCTGCGCCGTATCGCTGGTCAACTTGTGCTCGATACCGAACACGTCTTGCAGCTCATGAGCCAGCCAGACGCCAGTCGGTGTGCCCCGGAAGAGGGAGAAGTTGTCGGCAAAGAGCTGCCAGATACGACGGTGATCCCGCTCTTCGGGCCCGCCGTCTACGAGGGGGATGCCCAACGACTCGAGCGGGATTCCCTGGGAGTAGAGCATGCGGAACACGTAGTGATCGGGGATGATCAGCAGTTGGGCTGGAGTGCCAAAGGTGGCCGCCGGATCGGAGAACAGCTGAGGCTCAACGTGTCCGTGTGGGCTGATGATGGGCAGCTGGGCGACAGTCTGGTGCAATTCGCGCGCTATTCTGCGCTGCGTCGGATCGGGGTCAAAGTAGCGATCTGGGTCAAGATGCCATTTTGATTCCGTCACGGCGGGCTCCTCCTTGAGCAGTCAAGTAGTAGTGCGCGGCCGTTGCTGCAACGGCCGCGCTGAGCAATGCCTGCACAATGATGTGCGATTTCAGTTCCCAGCATTATAGGTGAAATGGCCGGAGAGGTGAAAGACCCGTCTCCCTGTGCAGTTCAACCGGTGGGGATGCGTGTGTCTGGCCAATGGCATCCAGCACTGCGTAGCCACAGGCCGGGCCGTCAGATGTCACGCCCGTTGTCCGCATCCAAGTTGATTGTGGCGGCAACCGGACTGCATGGTCCGCGGCGTCTTGACCGAAGGGGCAAAGTGGCGTATGATGTGGCTGTCTGCCTGTCAGACAGATAGGCAAGAGTAGTAAGGACTTTGAGCCCTGCTTGGAGAAGAGGCCCCTGATCGAACATAGATGAGGCAGGCTCTCAGACTACCTCCGCACAACCCACCGGTCTGCACCCCTGAGGGATTCACAATGGGTGAACTGCAACTGCATCAGGTGAAACCCATTCGTCTCTTTGAGCAAGTTGTCGGGCAGCTCCAGACCCTCATCATTGAGGGACAGCTGCAGCCCGGTGACAAACTGCCTAGCGAGGCTGAGCTCAGCGCTAAGCACGGCGTAAGCCGCTCTGTCGTCCGCGAAGCTCTGCGTATCCTAGAGTCAAAGGGCTTGATCGAGGTCAAGTCTGGGACAGGCGCCTTTGTCGCGTCGCCCCAGGCCTCGTTTAGCGCAGCAAGTGAAGCAATCGAATGGCTGGTCAACCGGCGGGACTCACTGCTGCACCTACTACAGGTGCGAGAGAGTGTAGAGGGCTTGACCGCCTCTTTGGCGGCGAGCCTGGCTCCAGCCCACGTCCTGCAGGAGCTGGAGCAAGTCGTTCAGCGGCAGCGCGAACTGGCGCGTTCCCGTGCGAACCTCGACAAGCAGGTCGAACTGGACGTACGTTTTCACAAGCTTATTGCCAAGTCAAGCGGTAACGCTATTGCAGAGGAGATCGTTGCCAGAATCGTGCCGGCTTTCTGTGAAAGCAACCGGGCGGTGCTGTACCTTAGTCACGGCAACATGAAAAAGACCCTGGAAGAGCACCATCGGATCGTTCAGGCCCTAGCATCACGAGATCCAGCAAAGGCGGAAGCAGTCATTAGGGCACACATTGCCAGGGTGCGCGGTGAGATTGAGAAGCTGCAGTGGAAAGGGCGGTGAAGAAAGAAGA
>JBFEPU010000334.1:0-2975 GCA_041549915.1 Anaerolineae bacterium
ATAGGTTCCGCCCTCAGTTGCGAGGACAGCGAGCGCAAGGCTTCCCATTCTTCGCCGCACGCCGCGCAACGGGCCAGGTGCACTTCCAGTTGCGTGACTTGTTCTTGGCTCAGGCCATCGTCCAGGTGCAGCGACATCCACTCGCTGATCTCAGAGCACTGCATTGTCGGTCACCCTCCTTCCCTCTTGTACTTGCTTGCGGGACAGTGTCCCTGCCTGTCGTTGGGCCATGGCTCGTTTGGCCAGCATCTTCCGCGCGCGGTGCAGACGCGACTTGATGGCGCTCTCGCTGCTGTCCACCGCCTGGGCGATTTCCACGTAGGAGAGATCATACCAGTAGCGAAGCACGATGACCAGGCGATGCTCGGCTGGCAGGGATTGCAGAAGATCCCTGACCTCCGCACGGGACTCGTGCTGTAAGATGGCCTCCTCTGGCAACGCTGCATCAGTGGCCACAGGACGCCAAGCCAGCACATCGTCCAGGGACAGCCACTTGATGCGGCGCCGGCGCAAGCGGTCGATGCAGTAGTGCGAAGCCACGGCCAGAATCCACGACGAGAACTTTTGCTGAGGGTCGTATTTCTGCAAGTGCCTGTAGACGCGCACAAAGGTCTCCTGTGCCGCGTCCTCGGCCTCCGGTGCGCTGCCCAACATGCGGTAGCAGAGATTGTACACCGCCGCTTGGTACAGATCGACGAGATGGGCAAAAGCACGCTGATCACCCCGCAGGGCCTGCGCGACCCACAGCGCCTGTTGGTCCATGGTCTGTCTCTCCTGTCCACTACATGTACGCATTATACGGTCAAAGGTTGCGGCCCAACAACTCTGACGGCACGCCGTGTGCCCAGAGCAATCATGCTCCTGCAGCTTCCCGGGCGGCTGAGCGTTCACACATGACAATCGGATCCGTGTTCGCCTAATTTTAAGGTTAGCCTATTGACATTTGCGATGGCGTGCATTATCCTATGAACCAGGGTGCAGACCGTCTCTCCTCACAGCTCGGGGCGGCCCTGCAGTGCTCGGAGCCTGTCTCGGGTTGACAGCATGGAGCTCTCCAGCTGCCAGCCCGTTCGTAGGCAGTGGGCCAAATGGCCCACCTTCACTCCGCCGTTGGGTGGATGTTCGAGGCCGGTTCGAAGGAGGTGTCCTTGGCAGACAGGTACTATGTGGCCATTGAAGGTCCCATCGGCGTGGGCAAGACGACCCTGGCCCGTCTCATCGCGGAGGAAATGGAGGCGGAGCTGCTCCTCGAAGTCTTTGAAGAGAACCCCTTCCTCAGCGACTTTTACACCGACCGCGAGAAGTACGCATTTCAAACGCAGATCTTCTTCCTGCTCAGTCGCTATCGGCAGCAGCACGACGTTATCGCCGGTGTGCTGCAGCAGGCGGCTCTGGTCAGCGATTACACCTTTGCCAAGGATCAGCTTTTCGCTAGGCTGAACCTGTCCGAAGATGAGCTTGCGGTCTATGGCCGGCTGCACGGTGTGCTCGCTGAGAAGATACCTCTGCCTGATCTGGTGGTCTACCTGCGGGCGGATCTGGACGTTCTGATGGAACGCATCGCCATACGGGATCGCACCTACGAGCGGGCCATAGAGCGCGAGTACGTGGCTGACGTGATGGAGGCCTATGAAGCTTTCTTCGCCACCTACAACGAGACACCGGTGCTCACTCTGGATACCAACAACTTGAACATTGTGCGCAACGAACAGGACCTGGCCCATGTCCTTGAGCGCATCAAATCGGCGCTGGGCACCGGAACCTACCAGCGCCCCCTGTTGGACATCGAGACGCCGATGCAGGAACGCAGCAGGGCGATCATCGAGGGCCGCAGGCGCCGTCTGAGTGACTTGCAGCGCTGGCATGGCGCCGCAGACCAGGAGACGGGGTTGAGGGGTGACCTGTACCAGGACTTTATCGGACTGCAGGCGGTACTTGGCGATCTGGCAAATGAGCTGGGGCGCGTCTGGTCAACGCAGGAGAAACTGCTGGATCAGGTAGGCAACCGCCGCGAAGCACAGGATCGCGCCCTGCGGCAGCGCGCCAACGCGCTGAAGGAGCAGTTGGCCAGTTCGCTGGCCGGCCTGTTACGGCTGGCCAATGATCTGGGCGTCAGCCTGGAGGATGCTTACCTGGCAAAGGTGAGAGAGAACATCACCATGGGACAGAGCACGGATGGGAAGAGCACATGAAAAAGTTCATCGCCATTGCAGGGAACATCGGTGTCGGCAAATCCACGCTCACTGCGCTGCTGGCTGAGAACCTGGGCTGGGAGGCCTACTACGAGGCGGTGGACGACAACCCCTACTTGGCTGACTTTTACAGGGACATGCGCCAGTGGAGCTTTCATTCGCAAATCTTCTTCCTGTCGCGCCGCCTGCGCGATCACCGCCACATCCTGGACCGGCCTGGCACCGTGGTGCAGGACCGCAGCGTATACGAGGATGCGGAGGTGTTTGCGGAAAACCTGTACCGACAGGGTCATATGTCCGAACGTGATTACCGCACCTACCGTGAGCTGTACGAGGCGATGACCCTCTTTCTGCCCCCGCCGGACCTGATCGTGTATTTGCGAGCCTCTGTGCCTACCCTGCAGGAGCGCATCCGCATGCGCGGCCGCGATTTCGAGCAGGAGGTTTCGGCAGAGTACCTGGGGCAGCTGAATCAGCTGTACGAGGAATGGCTCGAACGCTTCTCATCGGGCCCGGTGCTGACCGTGCCTTCGGATAACCTCGACTTTGTAAAGTACAACGGGCACATGGAGCTCATCGCTCGCAAGATCGTGGAGAAGCTGGCCGGCAAAGAGGTGGTGGTGTTCGACTAGCCCACCGCAGAGCCCACAGAGACCACAGAGACTACAGAGGCTACAGAGCCTACAGAGACACAAGATTCACGATACAGGATGCAGGAGGCGGCTGCAAAGGCACGACGGCGTGCCGCCCGCATCCTGTGTCTTCTGTGGCCAAGAAACCCGG
>JBFEPU010000335.1:0-2958 GCA_041549915.1 Anaerolineae bacterium
GATGCTGCCTTCAGCCTCCAGATACGAATACATTGCCAATGACCCACAGAAGTGCGTGGGCTGCCAAATGTGCGAGTACATCTGCTCGTACACCAAGAATGGCGCATTCAACTCCTTGCGCAGCCGCATTCGCACGGTGCGCGGGGCAGAGATCCTGATTACGTCCCTGACCTGCCGCACCTGCGAGAACGCCCCTTGTGTCATCGCCTGTCCGCGTGACGCGCTCACTCAGGACCCAGACACCGGCGTCATCAGGGTGGACGCCGGCCGCTGCGATGGCTGCGCCTGGTGCATCGAGGCCTGCGATTTTGGCGCTATCTCCATCAATCCAAGAACCAAGCTGGCAGAGATTTGCGATCTGTGTCAGGATCTGGAAGAGGGTCCCCAGTGTGCCAAGTGGTGTCCCAAGGGAGCGCTCGAACTCACCACCCCGGACCGGCGTGCGCAGAGGGCACGGCACAAGCTGGCCGTGGAGGAGGTAATCGGCCCCGGTGGGTGAAAGCCTGCCCCTAAACACCCAACGGCTGCGATAGTCCGACCCGCAATTGCGGAGACATATGGCGAGGTGAGATGTCGACACCGTTTCATCGACGCCGTGCTCCTGCTGTTTGTGGGGCTTCCACACCACTCTGCTGGTCAAGCTGGGGCAGCCGGCTTCCAAGGTTGCACGTGTCCTCCCGGACGTGGACGGCATGACGATATGGTCGGGGATCACCCGTTGCCAGAATGGCCGGTGTGCGAACGCACTGGCTGATCAGACCTGCCGCGCGATTCTGGAATCGTGGAGCGATCGACAGGTGAGCGTCGAAGAGACAGTGGCCTGCTTCACGCTGACACAGCCCAGAGTATCCTGGCATCTGGCCTCTTGCGCCGAGAGGGATTGCTGCTGGCCTGCAGGGAAGGTCAGCACTGGTATCACATAGCCAATGACTGTTGCCTGAAGCTGTGCACGCTACGGGAGGTCGAGGAGTTCACTTCAAAGGAGACAAACCGTGTCACAAGTGATAGCAATGCTCCATAAGGCCATAGAGCGCAACGAGGCCGTGGCTCTGGCCACAGTGGTGGAAGTGAAGGGCGCATCGCCGGCTCAGGTTGGCTTCAAGCTGTTGGTCCGCCCTGACGGCAGTGTAGCTGGCAACGTTGGCGGCGGGGCACTGGAGCGGCGCATATGCGAGGAGGCCCTGGGGGCCCTGCGCGAAGGTCGTTCGGAGCTATTCCACTTTGCCCTTCGTGAGAAAGGAAGCGACTCGGTCGGCATGCTTTGTGGTGGGGATGTGACCGTGTTCGTCGAGGTGTACCAGTCACCGCCTGTGCTGCTCATCGTAGGTGGGGGACACATCGGCCAGCCGCTGAGGGATCTGGCAGAGACCGTTGGTTTTGACGTGCAGGTCGTGGATGTGCGCCCCGAGCGGGCCAACGTGGCCCAACTCGACCCCGCTGCGGTCACGGCGTCAACGTACGTCGTGCTCATCACGGAGGACCACGTCACAGACGAGCAGGCTCTACGTCAGGTGCTCGAAACACCAGCCGCATACGTTGGCATGATCGGCAGCCAGCGCAAAGTGGGGATCATCTTCGATCACCTGCGAGTGGATGGCATAGGCGAAGAACAGCTCGCCCGCGTGCACGCTCCCATCGGACTAAACCTGGGCGGCCGCAGCCCGGCTGAAATCGCCCTTTCCATCCTGGCCGAGATCGTACAGGTGCAACATGGCGGGACGGGTCAGCCCCTAACTGCTGACTCTCCCAGGAAAGGAAATGCGGATGAAGACTGATCTGACAGACAAGTGGCTCGCCATTGTTGGTGTCGGCCGGATGGGTAGGCCGCTGCCTGAACGCTTGCTGACAGGCTGACTCTTCCTGCGCTCAACGGATCACACGGGCCATCCAGATGCCTTTGGGGAGGTGAGATGGTGAAGACTCAGGTTGTGGGCCAGAGCCTGCCCCGCATTGATGCTTGGGACAAAGTGACCGGTCAGGCTCGCTATCCAGGCGACTTCTCCATGACGGGCATGCTGCACGCCAAAGTGGTATGGAGCGAGTACCCTCATGCGCGGGTGCGAGGCATTGACACGTCGGATGCCGAAGCGTTTCCTGGCGTCGTACGTGTGATCACCTACCGCGATGTGCCGGTCAATGAGTACGGCATCAACATTCGCGACCAGACTGTGCTGGTGGCGGAGGGTGACAAGGTGTGCTGGGTGGGTGACCGCATCGCCATTGTCTTAGCTGAGACAGAAGAGGTGGCCAAGGAAGCTTGCCAGTTGATTTGGGTAGATTACGATCCGTTGCCTGTGGTTACGGACCCGAGGGAGGCGATGAAACCCGGGGCTCCGCTCGTGCACGAGGACCACGGCGACAGCAACATCTTGCACCACATCAAGATCCGCAAAGGCGATGTAGAGGCAGGCTTGGCACAGGCCGACGTGATTGTCGAGGGCTACTACATCACCCCGCATGTGGAACATGCCTACCTGCAGCCAGAAGCAGGCCTGGGATACATTGACGAGCAGGGGCGGGTGACGGTGATCTCCGCCGCACAGTGGCCCCACGATGACATCCACCAGATCGCCCATATGCTGGATTTGCCGGAGGAGCAGATACGCGAGATCGTGCCTGCTGTCGGCGGCGCCTTCGGGGGACGGGAGGACATGTACATCCAGCACTTGCTGGCCCTGTGTGCTTACGTGACCCGCCGGCCCGTCAGAATGGTGTTCAGCCGTCAGGAGTCGGTGAGCCGCACCGGGAAGCGCCATCCCTTCTACCTGCGGCACCGTTGGGGCGCTACTCAAGATGGGAGGCTGACTGCAGTCGAGATCGAAGGCATCTCCGATGCCGGGGCGTACGCGTCCACCAGCGTGCCAGTGCTGGCTAACGCTACCAGCTTCTTCGTCGGGCCATACGTGGTGCCCAACGCCCACATTGACGGTTACACTGTATACACCAACAATGCCGTCA
>JBFEPU010000336.1:0-2948 GCA_041549915.1 Anaerolineae bacterium
CCATAGGAATCCCCGTGCTCGTAGGCTATGCGGGGATGGCCATTGCCATCCAGCACGAGGGAACTGGTCCAGCCATCTACCGACGGGCCATATACCGTCTCGGCATGCCAGCCGTCAGCATCCTTGAGAGCATACCGCAGACTGAGCTCGGCATATCCGAACCAGCTTATGTGGGGCTTGCCCTCGGCGTCAAGGGCCAGTGAGGTGTAATTGCCGGACTCCGGCACTTCACCTACCGCCTCTAACTGCCAACCGGCAGCGTCCTTGTGGGCATACATCACGCGTGCATTGTCATCGGCGTAAGCAATGTGCGGCTGACCCGCTGTATCCAAGGCTAGAGACGCATAGGTTGCCCCATCAGAACTGCTTTCATCTACTGTCTCATAATTCCACGACGTGCCATCGTGCCAGGCGTAGTAGAGAAAATCACCTCCTCCATAGGCGATATGGACCTGTCCGTCTGCGTCCACCTGAAGCCCGCGGTTCCCCACCGTCTGAAAGTACTTGGGGCAATCTACGCATTCGATGAGCCAACCATCTGCTGTGGCGGAAGCCAGCAGCAACCCGCTGGAGCCAGCGGACGCCACGAAACCGCAACTCAGCAACCAGACGACAGCTCGCCAAGCAACCCCCATCCTCCCCCAGAACCCTCTCAACTCGTGCCTCAGCATCTCCCTCTTCCCTCCTTTGCGCGGAAACCTACCAACATCTCTTGCATCCATGCCAGCGCATACGAGCCGGCTCAGACCAAGCGATCAGAGCGGGCTGCACGCCACCCATCGACAGAGCACACTGGCCCCTGATGCAGGCGTCATATTTGGTTAGGCTTTTCTTGGAGAATCCTGGTGCGAAGCGAGTACGACGGACTAATACAACGGTGCAGCATCTCTGTGTTCGTACGCCCTGGCCCGATCGGCCACATGGGAACTCTGCCAACAATATATCATGGAAACTGTGACTTGTCAAGTTACGGATGTTATGTCCACTTCGTACCTGGCGCTGGTCAACGCAAATGCGCCTACTGCACCGGCACGGTAACTGACACCACAGTCCCCTGCCCCTCCTCACTCTCAACTGAAAGAGAACCGCCATGCGCTTCCACCAGCGCCCGGCCAATGGCAAGACCCAAGCCACTGCCGCCCTCTGCGCGCGACCGGGCCCGGTCTGTCCGGTAGAAACGCTCCCCGACGTGGGGCAAGGCCTCCGGGGAGATGCCGATGCCCTCGTCGCGAACCTGTACCCGTACCGCAGCTCCAAGCGCCTTCGTAACTACAATGGTCACAGAATCTCCGGGACGGGAGAACTTGATTGCGTTGTCCAGCAGATTCACCAGCACCTGCTCCATTCTATCTGGATCCACCAACGCAAAGGGAATACCATCGCCAGCGTCAACACAAAGGGTTATGTCTTGCTCTGACGCCCATGGGGCCAGCCTGTCAACCGTAGCCGCTGCCAGTGCGGCCAGATCCACCGGCTCGCGCTGCAGGTTCAGTGCCTCGGAATCAGCACGGGAGAGGATTAGGAGATCATTTACCAGCCGGATCAGCCTGTCTGTCTCACCCTCTACCGTCTCCAGGAAGCGATCGCGCACGCCCGTATCATCAACAGCTCCATCACGCAAGGTCTCCACCAACCCCTTGATAGCTGTGAGTGGTGTGCGCAACTCATGGGACACATTGGCCACGAAATCCACCTGCGTCTGTCGAGCCGCTCGCAGGCGCGAGACCATCTTGTTGAATGCCTGGCTCAACCGGCCCAGTTCGTCGTCTGTCCTGACTGGCACCCGCAGATCGAGTTCCCCGTCTGCCACAGCCCCGGCAGCCTTCGTCAGGCGGCGCAGCGGTCGGGATATCGCTCCGGAAAGAAGCAAGCCAACCACGCCTGACAGGGCAAGCGCGATCGCCGTCGCCACTAACCACCGCAAGCGCAGATCGTGCATCACGGCAGTGACGTCCCGCAGTGACTGCGATAAGAAGACCACGCCCACGAGCTTGCCTTCAACCAGGACCGGCACTGCGAAGCGCATCTCTCGCGCTGCCCCTGACTGCACACTGGGACTGGCAGATTCGCCCTTGAGTGCCTGGGCTACCAGTGGTTCGCCAGACAAGTCTTTGCCCTGCCCTCCCTCCATGGAATCCACCATGACGATGCCCTGGGTATCCACGATGCGGATCCGCGTATCAAGCTGGGAACTGAGCTGGAACGTAGTGTCCGCCAGGCTGCTCAGGTCCAACTCCTTCACCGGTACCTCCCCCGCAGGCCCAGCTACATTCTGCGCATCGAGCGAGAGATTGCTCAACAGCTGCTGCTGCAGCGTGTTGTAGGCTGCCTCAGAGGCATCGGCAGGAGGTGCATCCACCCTCGCCCCAGGGATCAGGGCCTGAGTGATGAGGCCCGCCTGGGCCACAAGACTATCCTCCATTGCACTCAAAAAGTAGCCCTCAAGCAATGAGAACAGCAAGATGCCAGACAATCCCATTGCCACAATGATCACCGCCAAGTGGCTGAAGGTGAGCCGTGTGCGAATGCTGCCGGCAACACGCACTGCCCCGATCGCTTTTTGCTCCATCTTATTCCACCAGCTTGTAGCCCACACCACGCACGGTGATGATCAACTCTTGATCCAATACAACCCGGCGAAGCTTGGAGCGCAGCCGCTTGATCGCTGCATCTACCACGCGCAGATCCCCATAGTAGTCATACCCCCACACATGAGCCAGCAGCTGCTCCCGATTCAACACCTGGCCCGCGTGGCGCGCCAGGCAGTGCAACAAGTCGAATTCCAGGGACGTCAACTCCAGCTCAGAGTCAAGCAGACGAGCCTCATGCCGCGCGGTATCGATGGTCAGCCTGCCCACGTTCACCAGGTTCGCTCCAGCCTCATGGTGGCGCGGTGCCGCCCGGCGCAGCACGCTCCCCACCCTCGCCATCAGCTCCCTGACGCTGAA
>JBFEPU010000337.1:0-2947 GCA_041549915.1 Anaerolineae bacterium
CCCAGTTGCAGAAGGCGTTGAAGAACTGCCCGCCGGAGAAGATCATCGTCGTGCAAGGAGCCAAGTGCTTCGTCAGCACCGACGATCCGTACAGGCGTATTGACGATATCATTCGAGAGCAAGACCCACGCATCAAGCGCGTGCAAGCAGCCTACGGCTACGACATGCTGGCTGGCAAGGACGAGCGGAACCAACTCGCTGCTGGCGGCGACGAAGGTCGGGTGCTGTGGTTCACACCGGGCTGGCTCCGGAACTGGAAGACGATCTATCAGCGCTACGTGGGTTGGGACCGGGCCGACGCGAACGCCAACTTTCCCGGCTACTATGACGAGATTGTTGTGCTGGATGGCTTGGGCGTAGCCGAGACGTACCAGACCGAGCGCGTTGAAGAGATCTTGGAGTTGTTCGATTGGACGGGGCTGCAGGTTCGCTGCCAGCCCATCAGCCTGGATCGCCTGAAGGGGCTGCTGCTGGAAGCCCTGAATAGCTAGCTTACTCCCACTCCCGACCTATTCTCCCTCAGCCGGCCCGCCCGCTCATAGAGTGGGGGGGGCAGAGCGGAAAAGCCAAGAATAGGCAGGTCGCGGGTAGGTGGGTGTCTGCCTCGTCATCAGGCCTAAGATTGTAGGTGCTGCGTCAGTGAGCTGTGGTCCTCACAGGCGCCAAACACGAGCAGAAATCTGGCCGGGCTTGGGCCGGGATTGCGCCAGCTATGGGGCAGATGGGCCTCAAACATCAATGTGTCCCCCGCGCCCAGCAGGTAAGACTCTCCTTCGACCGTATACTCTAGCTCTCCTTGCAGACAATAGACCAGCTCTTGACCGTTGTGACTCATCACGTGGTGGCCGCTGCCGGCCCCGGGTTGCAGCGTCACTTCGAATGGGTCCATAAGCTGTTTGGTCAGGCCCGCCCCCAGGCTTTCGAGCAGCGTCTGCTCGTGCGACGAGGCTGGACGCTCGCTAGCGCGCGAGAGAACCAGCTCTGCACTCTCCTGTGGGGGCTCGAAGAATGTCGCAATGTGCACCTGTAGTGCCGTTGCCAGCCGGTGCAGGGTAGATACATTGGGCGATGTGATGCCTCGCTCGATGAGGCTGATAGCATTGGGCGACAGGTCGCACAACTCGGCTAGGGCGCGCATCGAGAGCCCTCGCTGCTCGCGCAGGGTTCGCACATGTGGTCCAACGTCCGGTGGCTGCGGTTCACTCATGTCAGCATGCCTCCAAAGTGCAGTCCATAGTCAAGCTCCATTATACCATGGTTTGCCGGCAATCCCTAGTAGTTAAGTTGCGGCTCCCGTGCTGGACACGCCACGTGGTACACATCTCTGCTATAGCAAAAAATAACTCCCTATAACCTGCTGTCACGCAAACTTGACAGCCGTCACCCGTGATGATACAATGCCCCGCATGGATGGCATGGACTCGCTGCTCACGACCCGGCAACTGCAAGATTTGCTCCAGTTGGATCGCATCACCATCTATCGGATGCTCAGCGATGGCCGGCTTCAGGGTTTCAAGGTAGGCGGCCAGTGGCGCTTTTCGCGCCATGCTATCGAGCGTTGGATCCAGGAGCAGCAGGCCAGTCTGGCTGCGACAGGGTCTTCCATAGACGCGGAATCGCCAAGTCCTTCCACAGATAGTTTGCCTCTAAGTTGTATCCAAGCCATTCAAAGCATCTTTGCCGAGGCGATGGGGGTTGGAACCATCACCACGGCGGTGAACGGTACACCATTGACTACCATCAGCAAATCCTGCGGTTTCTGTAATCTGATCCTGCGCACCGAAGCCGGTCAGCAGCGATGTGAGAATTCCTGGCGGGTTGCAGCAATAGGATCCAGTGAGACCTTGCCTCAGATCGCGATTTGTCACGCGGGACTGAATTACGTCTGGGGTCCAATTGAGGTCAGGGGCGTGTGCGTCGCGAATACCCACGCTGGCCAGTTCCTGCTCAGACCACCCGGTGGGTATGGCTGGTCGGAGCGCATTGCTGAGTTGTCCGCGGTCACTCGCGTGAATTCTCACAGGCTGCGCCGTGCTCTGGCCTCTGTACCGGTGCTGGACCCTGGCAAGCAGGAGCAGGTTCGACGCCTGCTCCTGCGCGTGGTTGAAACCTTTTCCGAGATCGGCGAAGAGCGACAGAATCTGCTGGAACGCTTGCAGCGCATCGCCGAGATGACACAGTACTAATGGTCGGTAGTCAGGTATCGTACGCGCCGGCTTGCTGACCTGCAAAGGAGATCTTGGAGAATGAAAGAACTGTCTAGTGAGCTTCGACAACAGCTTCAGGCCATGTTTGGGCCGCGCTCCAGCTTTGACCTCATGGAGCGGCGAATCTACAGCCACGACGTCGGCGTGCTACCAAAGCTCATCAAGCCGATCATCGGTTCCGCCACCGCGGCGGCGGTGGTCCAGCCCCAGAGCGAGCAGGAGTTGATCGAGCTGGTCAAATGGGCCAACCAACACAAAGTGCCGCTGGTTCCCAGGGCCAAGGCCACTTCAGGGTATGGTGGTGTGATGCCGGTAAAGGGTGGTCTGTCGGTTGACCTGCATCGACTGCGCCAGATCCTCGAGATCGACCGCGACTCTATGACTGCCCGCGTCCGGCCTGCGGTTGTATGGGATGATCTGCAGCGTGAACTGGCCAAGCAGGATCTGGCCCTGCGCACCTATCCTTCCAGCGCACCATCATCCACAGTTGGCGGCTGGCTGGCGCAGGGAGGTGTAGGGTACGGCTGCTACGAGTACGGCGCTTTCTGCGAGAGTGTAGTCTCTGCGCGGGTGGTGTTGCCCAACGGCGAGATGCGTACCTTTGAAGGCGAAGAGTTGAGCCTGATCAGTGACGCTGAGGGCATTACCGGCTTCATAACCGAGGTAACCGTCAAGCTCCGCCAGGCGACCAAGGATCAGCTCTGGGCTGTGCACTTTGACTCGGCAGCGGACGTGGCGGC
>JBFEPU010000338.1:0-2935 GCA_041549915.1 Anaerolineae bacterium
AGCAACCGCAGAATCAGCGCACTCCCAAGCACCACAGCCACAAACAGAATCATGGAATTGCGCGTCTCTTGCAGGAGCACTCGCGCGTCGCGTGCCGCGGCGCGAAGGGTGCGCCGCCAGCCGGGTTTCATCGCCTTTACAGTTTCCCGGGACACTGAGAAGCGACGGCAGGGTCGATTCCCTTGTTGCCGTAGGCCGCGTCGAAATAGGAACTGAAATCATGGGCCAGCTTGTTGGCCCGCTGTTGGAAGGCCTGACGGTCGTCCCACGTGTTGCACGGGTCGAGGATTCGGCGATCAACACCGGGACAGTCTCGCGGCACGAGGATGTGGAAAAGTGGATCCTCCACATACTCCTGGTCCCTGAGTTCACCGCTCAGAGCAGCATGCACAAGCGTCCTGGTAACGTCTATGTCCATCCGCGACCCCACTCCAAACGGTCCGCCGCTCCACCCCGTGTTGACCAGGTACACATCGGTCCCATAGCGGCGCATGCGCTCGCCCAGCATCGAGGCGTAGACGTCTGGATTGCGTGGCATGAACGGTTGGCCGAAGAACCGCGAAAAGGTGCTGACAGGGTCAACAATCCCCGTTTCGGTGCCAGCCAGCTTGCTCGTATAACCCATCAGGAACCACAGCATGGCCTGCTCTGGCGTAAGCCTGGCGATGGGCGGGATGACGCCATTGGCATCAGCGGTCAGAAACAAAATGGTCTTGGGGTGCGAGCCTGTGGGCGGGTCCTTGATATTGCTCAGAAAGCGCAACGGGTACGATGCCCGGGAGTTGGGCGTCAGGCGGTCATCGTCGAGGTCAAAGTGCCCATCCGGAAACATCATGGCGTTCTCCACGATCGCGCCATGCTCCAAGTAGTGTCCCTCGTGGAGAACCGCGTTCCAGATCTCGGGTTCCTTGCCCTGACGCAAGTTGATCAACTTGGCATAGCATCCATTCTCAAAGTTGGCAACGCCCCTGTCGCTCCAGCCATGCTCGTCATCTCCCAACAGCGCGCGGCGCGGGTCAGCCGAGAGGGTCGTCTTCCCGGTGCCAGAGAGACCAAGCAGCAGCGCGATATCGCCGTCAGCCCCCTCGTTCGCCGAGCAATGCAAGGGCAGAATCTCCGCGCCTGGCAGCACGTAGTTCATCACCGTGAACATCAGTTTCTTCACGCTGCCGCCGTAGGCCGAGCCAAACACCACTCCCAGGTGGCGGTCAAAATCCATCGCCACGGCCATATCGGATGTCTGACCATCGGGCAGCTTGCGCAGGCGTCCTGTGTACCTGGCCCGATCGAGCTTGTCGTACGGCGCGGCCACCAGCGTGAATCCCTGATCCGCCAGGATGCTGCGTCCGACGCTATCGGGCACCGGCCGGAACATGTTGTCGGTGAACAGAGCAGTGAGCGCCCGATCGGCCACAACTTTCACGGGCATAGCATACGAGACATCAGCCACCAACACGCGGTCCGTGACAAAGAGCTCGTGCTTGGCATGGAGGGTGGCCAGAGCATCCTCCATGATCATATCAAACGTCTCTGGCTCCATGGGGAGGTTGTTTGGCGAATCCCAGTCGATGCTACCGGCGCTCACCTGGTGCTGGACAAGGTACGTATCCTTGGGACTGCGTCCCGTGCTTTCTGGCGGCGTCCACGTAGCCAGGGCGCCATTTGCCGCAACCAGCGCTTCCCTGCGCTTGACAGCTTGTGCAATCATCTCGCTCCGGGTTGGATTGTCCCAGACCTTGCGATGTCGTTGCACAAGCTCAGCAACTCTGCTTTGCCAGTCCATGGTTTGCAGATTCCTCCTCGTTGAGTCCATGATGTTCGTGATCTGGCTGCGCAAGGGCCAGCGGGGCTCAGTGACTGCCCTCCCGCAGAGGGTTGTCACGCCAGCTCAGCGGCTCGCCGCTTCCCCCGTGTTGAACCAGCACGATTTCGGCCATGATGCTCAGGGCAATCTCCGCCGGCGTCTGCCCCTGCGTGCGCAGGCCGATGGGTGTGTACACTTCGGCCAGCTTCTCCCTCGGCACACCCTCGCTCAGCAAGCGTTCGAACACGGTGCGCACTTTTTTCCGGCTGCCAATCATGCCCACGTACGCCGCAGGGCCGTCCAGTACCTGCCGCAGCACAGCCGTGTCGTACTGATGACCGCGGGTCACAATGACCACGTAGGTATGCGCGGTGATTTCTATCTCGCTCAGCAGGGCCTCAAAGGGGGCCACCACCAACCTGTCGGCCTTCGGGAAGCGTTCGCGGTTGGCAAACTCAGAGCGGTCGTCAACGACGACGGTCCGAAAGCCAAGCATTTGTCCGAGTTCAGCCAGCGGCTCGGCCACGTGACCCCCGCCAGCGATCAGCAGGGTTGGCTTGAGCTGCAGCACCTCGATAAAGACCTTCGCCGCACCTCCACAAACCCCCAACTCCCCCTCTCCCTCGCCGCGCAGCGAGTACTCAGTGACTCTCGACTGCTTGCTGCGAAGAGCCTCCTTGGCGTCGGTGACGGCTGATGCCTCCAGCGCTCCCCCACCAATCGTGCCCACCGTCGAACCGTCGGCACGCAGCAGCATCTTGGCGCCCACCTCTCGCGGCGTGGAGCCCTCCGCTTCGATCACGGTCAACACGCACGCTGCCTCACTCCCCCGAAGGGCCTCTAGGATAGCCTCGTACACCGCTTCGTTCTGTTCCACAGCTCCTCCAACCCACCAGGTGCCGACAGGCACTGCCGATGCACGGGAAACGTCCACACCTCGTTCGATTATAGTTCATCAATGGTGCCAGGTCAACAGCCCTGCTGCTGCGCGTTCTCCCTCACGCGGAGCACAGCACCCCCACGGACTTTACGTCGCTTCAAGCGCTGCAGGGCAACGTTCGCCTCGTCCAGTGCCATGACCTCAACCGCGGTGCGCACCGGAATCTCGGCGGCCAGCCTCAAGAATTCCTC
>JBFEPU010000339.1:0-2931 GCA_041549915.1 Anaerolineae bacterium
GTCGTCGTCTCGCCGGACGCTGGCGGTGTGGCACGGGCCACAGAGTTCCGCGATCATCTCAAAGCCGGCCTGCAGCAGATCATCGACCAGCCAAGTTGAGGCTGCGCCGCCTGTCTGTGAAGGATGTGATCCTCCTCGAACAAGTCCAAAGAATAGGAGAATCATCGATCACGTCCGGATCCGCGATGTGACACCCGGTTTGCCTTACGTCATCCGGAATCCGCGCGAAAAAGTCGATCATCTCGCTCTTGCCAGAAGCAGCCCGGCCGATTGGGATCAGGACATCGAGCGTGCTTTCGGACATGGCGAGATGCTGCTAAACAAGCTCGTCACGTGACAGCCCTTGCGGACGGCGACACATTTCTCCGCGGACCCCAGACTGCAGCGTCCTGGAAGTGGCCGATCATTCCGGAATGACGTATGACTCGATGTCGGGCAGCGGCTCGGGGTAGCGCAGATCCAATCTCTCCATCGTCTGCACAAGAACCTGGGCAACCGCCAGGTTGCGGTACCATTTGCGGTTAGCGGGGATGACATACCACGGGGCATGCTCCGTGTTGCATTTCGTGAGTGCCTCCTCATACGCTCGCATGTAGTCGTCCCAAAGCTTGCGGTCGTCAAGGTCCCCAGGCGAGAACTTCCACTGCTTGGAAGGATTCATCTGGCGCTTGCGCAGGCGCGCGGCTTGCTCGGCGCGGCTGATGTGCAGGAAGAACTTGACGATGGTCACACCGCTGTCGGTTAGCAGCCGCTCAAAGTCGTTGATGTGTGCGTAACGCTTGCGCCAGGTTACCTCAGGGACGAACTCCTTCACCCTGACGACGAGCACATCTTCGTAGTGTGACCGGTTGAAAATGCCGATCAGGCCGCGGCGTGGTGTCACCTTGTGCACTCGCCAAAGGTAGTCGTGAGCCAGCTCCTCTGTCGAGGGCACCTTGAACGGCCATACCTGCACTCCTTGTGGATTGAAGGCGCCCATGACGTGCTTGATCGTTCCATCTTTGCCCGCGGTATCC
This sequence comes from Anaerolineae bacterium, assembly GCA_041549915.1. Taxonomy (GTDB): domain Bacteria; phylum Chloroflexota; class Anaerolineae; order UBA2200; family UBA2200; genus JBFEPU01. Next base: position 1,017 of record JBFEPU010000339.1, read on the forward strand.
ATGGCTTGCAGCACGATCAGCAGAGCACGCGTGTCCTGCGCGTACAGCATTTCCTGGAGGTCAGTGAGCCGCTCCAGGTTCTGCCTGATCTGTGGCTTCGCCTCCTGTTTGCTCGCATAGGTGCCGGTGTACCCAGGATCAAAGTCCTCCAGATGAAAGTCGGATCCGGAAGGAAGGGTCAGAGGTTGTTCAGCCATGACTTATCTCCTTTTCGTAGCGCTGGTGAAGCTACATTCTACCGCCTGCGCTTGGCTCCCGTCAAGGCTACTTGTGCCTATCGGGTTTCTCGGGCGACGGGGATCGCCCCTTTAAGAGAGGCTGTTTTGCACGCAGCCTATTGAGCGGTATGATAAACAATGGAGTGAGAATGCAGTCGACTCGTTTCGTGCTTCGCGGACGTGGTCCTGTGCGCTTGGAGCTGCTGGCTCATTCCCACGGCTGGTCGCAGCTATTGCCGATGCTGTGGGAGGAAGAGCAGGGCCTGCTGCTGCGTACAGAGCAGGTCGGCAAGGCTGCTGTGGAGCTAGAGTTCAGGCAGGCAGATGACCAGGGGGTCGAGTTGACCGTGGCTTCCGGGGCGCCACTGTCGCGAGCGGAGTGTGATGCTGTGGTGGCTCGCGCGCGGTGGATGCTGGCGCTCGACGAGGATTTGGCCGAGTTCTACCGGCTCTGCCAGATAGATCCGCACCTGGCCCATGTGCCCAGCGAAGGGCAAGGTCGCCTCCTGCGTTCGCCGACTGTGTTTGAGGAGGCGGTCAAGACGATCTGCACCACCAATACCACCTGGGCGCAGACCAAAGGTATGGTGCAGCGTCTGGTGGACAAGCTGGGCCAACCAAGCCCCGTCTCTATGCGGAGTGCCTTTCCGGCGCCAGAGGCCATTGCAGCCGCTGGTGAGCCAGTGCTAACGGACGAGGTTCGTCTGGGTTATCGCGCGCCCTATGTGCGCCAACTGGCGCAGCAGGTCGTCGCCGGTGAGTTGGACCTGGAGGCGATGCGTTGCTCCTCCGAGGACACTGTGGAGCTGCGCAGGCAGCTGCTCCAGATTAAGGGCATTGGCCCCTATGCGGCGGCAACGCTACTGGTCCTGCTGGGCCGCTACGACTATATCGGGGTAGATAGCTGGGCGCGCAAACTGGTTTCCAAGCATTTCTACGGTGGCCAGCCGGTTGGGGAGAAGGAGATACAGGCCGCTTTCGATCGTTTTGGGCGCTGGCGGGCTTTGGCCTATTGGTTCTATCGTTGGGATGAGATGTAGGATCTTTGAAGGGAGCTCCGCGCAACATGACCGCTTCAGATACACCTTCCGACTTTATTCGGGACATCATTCAAGAGGACCTGCGGACCAACAGGTGGGGTGGTCGAGTTCACACTCGATTCCCTCCGGAGCCGAATGGCTACCTGCATATCGGGCATGCCAAGTCCATCTGCCTGAACTTTGGGGTCGCCGAGGAGTTCGGTGGCCTGTGCAATCTGCGCTTCGATGACACCAATCCGCTTAAGGAGAGCATTGAGTATGTCGAGGCCATCAAGGAGGACGTGCAATGGCTGGGCTTTGACTGGCAGGACCGGGAGTACTATGCGTCTGACTACTTTGAGCCGCTCTACCAGTTCGCCGTGCAGTTGATACAGCAGGGCAAGGCCTTCGTTTGTGACCTGAGCCAAGACGAGATCAGGGAGTACCGCGGCACGCTTACCGAACCTGGTCGGGAAAGCCCCTATCGTAATCGCTCGATCGAAGAGAACCTGGAACTGTTCGAGCGCATGCGGGCTGGCGAGTTTGCGGACGGGGCGCGGGTGCTCAGAGCAAAGATCGATATGGCGTCGGCCAACATGCTGATGCGCGACCCTGTGATGTACCGCATTCTTCACGCCACTCATCACAGAACGGGCGATGAGTGGTGCATTTACCCCA
>JBFEPU010000340.1:0-2918 GCA_041549915.1 Anaerolineae bacterium
CGACGCAGTCGGTGTCACTGTGGCCGTATGGGTCATCGAAGCAGTAGGGCTCGCTGTTGCGCTGGGCTGGCGCGTCGATGTTGGCGCAACGGTCGGCGTCACTGTCAAAGTCCAGGCGGGAGCCGGGACAGTACGCGTCGCGGCCTGAGAGGCTGCAGCTGCAAACACATACCGCCACACACCATCCGTTGTGCCTGCCCAGAGGACGGACGCGTTCAAAGGGTCAAAGGTCAACGACAAGACGCTCTGGGCAGCCAACCCTCTCTCCAATAGCGCCCACTGGGTGCCGCCATCTACACTACAGCAGGCTCCGCCGTATTCCAGGCCCGCACACACGACACTGGCTTCCAGAGGATGAAGGGCAATCGTATTCACACGGCGTCCTTCTGTCGGTCCACCAAGCTTTGTCCAGGACGTCCCCGCGTCCAGCGACCTGTACACGCCCCCGTCTGTGGCCACAAACATCACACGAGGCTCGCTGACTGAAATGCTGATATGACGAACGTCGAGGTTATCCAGACCTCGGTTCATTGCTGCCCACGACGCTCCGCCATCTTCCGTACCGAAGATGCCACCTCCTTGCGTGCCCACATATACCACGTCTGGATTTCCTGGACCGATGGCCAGAGACAGTATCCTGCTCTCTGTACCTCTCCAATCCAGACGTGACCAAGACTGGCCATGGTCGACACTGCGATAGAGCCCTACATTGGTGGCAACGAGGACAACACTGACGGGGTTGGGCGCTTTGGAGTCGGATGAGCTGGACACGGGTGACAGAGTGAGTGCGGGCATGACAGCGATGGCCTGCACCGCCTTGCCGGCCATTTCTCGGCCCAAGGCAAGCCAGGTGCTACCACCGTCATCGCTCACGTACAGGCCCATACCAAAAGCGCTGTCCCTGTTCCCAATCTCGGCCAGACCAGCATAGAGTACGGAAGGATTGTCCACGTCCGCAGCAAGTGCTTGAACAGCGATTCGTCCCCACTGTGCGGATGGCAAGCCATTGTTCACAGCCTCCCATGTCACACCATTGTCCACGCTTCTATAGACGCCTCTGTCGGCAGCCATCGCGTATAGTGGCGGAAGCGCGGCATCAGGAATCAGCATCCTCTTGATCGTGACCTTGGGCAGCCCGGCACGCGCCCATACGTCCGTTCCCGATTCACGCGCGGCCAGAGGTGTGAGCAATATCGGCAAGGCAAAACAGCACAGGGCTACGACAATCTCTGTGATTCTTCTGTCCCGCAGAGGACGCAAGCCGCTACCCATGCTCGCTTCGTAGCCAGTGAGGGACTTGGTACTCACGACCCGGTCCAGTCAAGGTGCTAGCGTGTCGGCCGAGGCGTGGGCTGTGGAGGAGATGTGGGTCGCGGCGGAGATGTCGGAGGCACCGGCGGCGGCGAAGGCGTGCTGGTCCGTGTGGGGGTCGGCAGCGGTGTGGGCGTGGCTCTTGGCGTGCTGGTGGGTGTCGGCGTCGGCGGATAGAGGATGTCACGGACCTCCCTTTCCCTAACCGCTGCTTCCACGTGGTCACAGCGCTCGATTGCCAATACGTTGGTGTATTGATCCAGAGCTTGTTCTAGGTCGCCCGCCGCCTGGTAGGCATGTCCGAGTTGCACGTACGAGGTGCACAACAGGGCAGTTGCTCTCCCCCCCATATAGTCCGGGCGGCTGTCATAGATTTGCCGCAGGACGAGAACTGCCTGGGGCCAATTCTCCTGATTGAAGGCCAGGTACGCTTGCCGGTACAGGTCCGCCAATTGCTTCTCTGCCAGTGCGGTCTGGTCATCTGGGAAGATGGCCAGCGCGAGGTCAAAGTTCTGAATGGCCTGCATGATCAGCTCTGGCGAATCATCAGCCTCGGCCAGCAAGTCGATGCCGCTGCGAAAGTGGGCCAAGAACAGGAACTGTTGTACCTCTCCAGGCTTGAAAGCGGGTGCCTGCTGCTGCAGCTGTTCCAGAGTTTGAATCGCCTCGTTCCAGGCCCCCTGCTCAAAGTAGCTCTCAGCTTGTGTCAGGAGGTCCTCCAACGTCAGCAGGCCCTGAACGACTTCCATCTTCTCACTGGCGTCCTTGTAGGTAAGATCAATGGCCACGATTTCGCCAAGCTTCTCCATCGCAGTGGCCCACTGCTCCGCCGCGATAGCTTCCTCTGCCTGTGCATACAGAGAGGCCAGTTGCTGGCACGTCTGGGCCTTGAGGTACCAGATCTGAACGTCTTCATCGGTGGGTGCGAGGGCCAGGGCCTCGCCAAACGCCTCCACTGCTCGATTGCAGTCTCCTACGGTCAGGGCCGCCCGTCCGTGGTTGAGCAGAGCGCGGACGCGGGTCTGGCGCTGGTTACCGGTGACGGAGTCAAGCATGCCCGTGGCATACAGTGTTAGGAAGATGATGATTACTGCGACCACGCCTACCAGCACTACAGGACGGGCAGACCTGCGCAGTGAGCCCGTCTTTGCTTCGACGGCCCGCTCCACAACAGGCTCTGCTCTGGACGATCCTTGTGCCGTGCCAACATCAAATGACAGCGCCTCACGCTCTGGTTGCATGTCCTGCAACTGGATGAAGATATCTACCTCGTTCAGAAGCGCATCAACGCCCCGGCGACCTGGGGCGATGGACTTGAGGCGTGCAAAACACCTCCTGGCATCCTCCCATTCCCGGCGCCGATAGTGAGCCATACCCTCCGCGTAGAGAGCGTCAGCGTCCTCGGCGGTGCCAAGGCGCCGGTCCGTCTCAAGTGACTCAGCGCTATTCGATTTTAGCAGGTCACTGTCGTACGCCACAGCGCTCCCTCTGGTTGACAAACGCGATTCCTTCTCAATGTCGGCTGGCTCGCTAGCGTTCCACACCAGTCTTGGAACGCACTGGCTTTGGATGCACCTTATGTGACAATCCGGACGTAGGAGATGCAC
>JBFEPU010000341.1:0-2910 GCA_041549915.1 Anaerolineae bacterium
GCCCTCACCCACCGTCTCGACCAGCTTCCCCCGCACCCAAATGTCCACCTCTCCCTCGGCCACGCCATACATCACCTTCCCGGCGTCACCCTGTTCGAAGATGGTTTCGCCTGCGCGAAAGGAAAGCAGCTCTTTCTCGTCCTTGAAGTAGCCGAATGACATGTGGGATGCCTCCTCTGCCGAAATGTGCCCTGGTCCTTGACCAACCTGCCGCTCCGGATAGGCTTGGGGTGGTGCTCCCCCTCATCGTGACCGAATGGCCTGTGGCTCACGCACGAAACCACTGAACGGATCACAGAGCCTGGGCTAGCTCGCGGCCGCACACAGGTGTGCTATGGCGTCGGCTCCACAAACTGCACCAGCGTCTGCACATCCGCCTCCTGCAGTTGCGCCTCGAACCACGATTGAAAGTTCTGTTGCTGCACCTGCTGCAGCTGCTCAGCGCTCAAGGCACGCACCTCTTTGCCCAGGACCTCGATGATGTGATAGCCGAACGAAGTGGCCACCACACCGCTGGTCTCCCCGGGATTGAGCGAGAACGCAACGGTCTCGAACTCAAGCACCATCACGCCCCGCGGGAACCATCCCAGGTCACCGCCCTGGTCCTTGTTGCTGCTATCGGTCGAGTACTCAGCAGCCAGGTCAGCGAAGCCGTCACCGGCCTCCAGCCTCTCCAGAACCTCGCTGGCAGTCTCCTCTGTCTCCACCAGGATATGCGCAGCATGGACCTGTTCCGCTTCCTTCGGCCCGCCATGCGCCTCAATCAGCAACTGAAAAGTCAGGTAGATCGCGATCTGTTCGTCAAAGTTCTCGGGGCTCGATCCCATCGCTGCCAGATAGGCATCCCAGGTCTCGAACTGCCCGCTCTCCATCACACGGTCGCGCATCGCTGCCGCTTCTGCCTCGCGCTGGGCATCATCAATCACTATGCCCTCCGACTGGGCCAGTTGCTTCCCGAGCTCCTCTTGGATCAGCTGCTGCAGCACATCTTGCTGAAAGCTGGGCAGGACAGACTGCATCTGCTCGTCGGACCAATCCACACCGTACTGATTGGTGATCAGGTGCAACTGCTGCCGCAGTTCGGCCAGGTAGGTTTCCGTGCTGATCTCCACCCCGTTCACCACCGCCACCGCCGGCCCCTGCGGCTGGATGACGTGTTCCCAAGCTACATCCACCCCTCCGCTGGGCCCTGTCGTTTCGGTGGGTACAGCCTCAGCCGTAGGTGCTGTGGTGGCCGTCGGCTCTTGCGTAGCGGTCGGTGCGGGCGCCGTACCGCCCCCGCATCCTACCATCAACAGCGCGCCAACAAGCAGCAAACTGAAAACTCCGGCCATTCGAGAGTGCATCAAGAACCAACCTCCGCAGTTACTATAGACAGCCCAGGCGGCCAGTGCTGTAGGGTGAGCACCGGCCGCTCGCAATGCTCAAAGACCCACACACCTGAGTACTGTAGTACAATTCGTTCCCAGCTACAAATCCCCTGCTCCGCAGCTCCAGTCGTCCTGGCCCTGCTGTGTGTCAATCTGAGTGGTTTGCACGACAGGCGATCGCTTGAGCCGGGCGCGAACGCTTGGCTGCATGCTGACGTCTGGAAGGCAGGATAGAGGCCTCCAGCGCGCGTCCAGGCTTGACTGGGCGACCACGTTCATTCTTGGCGGGTGAGCGTGCCTTGCTGGTACAGGAAGCGTTCACCGAGACGGCGCGGAGAGAAGATGGGCAGGTCCGGCAGCTTGGACAGGTACACGCGTTCGAATTCGGCGTAGCCACTGCCCCCTGCCGTATCGTGCGTGGGGAAGATGGCCCCGTGCTGGAAGCGCTGGAACAGGTCCAGGTTCTGGCTGAGGTAGCGGCTGCCGTCCTCGTACCCGCGGATGGTGAAGCTCAGGTCCATGCGATCAGCCACCTCGCGCAGGAAGGGATAGTCCTGCTCGAACTCGCCCTGGTAGTCGCCGTTGTGATAGATGACCAGCCCATCTACTTTCACCAGGTAGGCCACTTCGGGCACGTCATCGTGGTGCGAGTTGATGGTGTAGATCTCCATGCCATCGGAGGTGACCTGCGCGCGCGGCCCGATCAGGTAGTGATACGAGGGGTCGCTCGCTGCCTGCCAGCCGAAATAGTAGGCCAGGTCGGGGATCTTGTCCTTCCAGTTGAAGATGACGCGGGCAAAGTGGTCGCTGTGGCTGTGCGTGACCAGGACGCGCACAGGCAGATGGGCAATCTGCTCTGCGGCGACAAAGCCGTTGTCCAGCGAGGGCGCGGCGGGTCTGCGCTTGCGCGCCTGGCCATCGTACGTCTCCTGGTAGTCGAAGATCAGAAGGTGGTTCTGGGTGCGGATGGCGTAGCCGCAGTGTCCCAGGTACCAGACCACGGCTTCGCCCGGGCCAAGCTCGGCGTGCAGCCAGGCCTCGGTCTCGGCTGCGGACGGCGAGGTCGTGGGAGTCACGGTCGGGGCTGTGGTGGGAGTGGCTGCCGGGCTGCAGCTGGCGAGGGCCAGGGTGAGCGTCAGCAGCCAGAGCCATTTCCGGACGGAGTTGCTCCTGTGCATGTGAGCCTCCTGTGGAGAGGGGTGACGGGTATCCGTAGTGTATACCACAGAATGGGAAGGGGGGTTCACATTGCCTCAGATGCAGCTGTCTTGTATGTACTTCATCTCGCCCCAGATTCCATTTGACCAGCGCATCCATCCCTGGTATTCTGCTGGTTCAGGGAGATCTGCGCCAAGACCTCGATTGCTGCTGGCGGCAGGAGCCCCAACTGCGGACAAAAGGTGCTGCGGATATGCTGCGCAACCACGTCGATCCGGCAAAGGCAGGGGCCTGCGGGATCCACAGACCTACTGGACATAGGGGCTCTGGCGGCCAAGGCTCTCAGCTGCTGCATGGGGCGCATCCACACACTGCTGGTGCC
>JBFEPU010000342.1:0-2907 GCA_041549915.1 Anaerolineae bacterium
GAAGTGGATTCCCCTGGAGCTTCACCGAAGCTCCCCATCATGCGCTGTCACATCTCCGCTGGGTCGCACTCGCCTGCGCCCAGCTCCGCCATCATGTTCCCCATCATCCCGGACATCACTCGAGACAGCATCTTGGGCAGCGCATCGGTGGCGACGGCTACAGCAACCCCACCTCCTACTGCACCCAGGATCACTGCCAGAAAGTAGCCGCTCTTGCGCGAGCGTCTACTACGCATCTTTCTCTCCTCTCTGACTGTGTGGCCGGTGAACGACTTTCCGGCTGGCCAGACGCTGTGGATGGCTGGGCCTCATCTGGCAGGCAGCCTTGCGCGCAGCCCACTGACCTCTCCCGTTCGGAGGCTGCACCTACCTTCTCTTGACGAAGACGTCGAATAGAATGCCAGCTCCGATGAGGATCAGCAAGATGGCAAAGACCGGCAGGTCGATGCCAAACACGGCCCCCACGCCCGCGGCAAAGGCCAGCACGCCCACAACGACCCAGAAGCCGCTGATGCGGATATTGTTGAGGTAGCGGACCAGGTTCGTTCCCAGTATGATCAGCCCCGTTCCGATCAACCAGGTGCCCTCCGGTGCGCGTCCTTCTGGCACCAGCATCAGGCCGCCAATCATGATCAGGAACAACCCCCAGCCCAGCGCGTCCAGTCGCCTGTCCAGTGCCTTCTTCCGTACGTCCTGTTCGTTCGCTGTGCTCATCATTCCCTCCTTCGGATTCCTATCCGGTGAAAGGCCAGTCCCATCATTCTCACGCTCGGTGACGGGTGTGAATGCTACTCCAAGGAGCCGGTTGCCCTGTGCGCTCTCTGTGGACTCCGTCCTCTGCCCTTCGAGCCTCGCCAGCAGCTTCGGCGCCGCCCTACGGAACCGCTGTCACGAATGGCTTCTTGTCCTCCTTGCAGATCATCTCAGCAACACCGCGTCCCGACGCGGCCGCACCCGGTAGACTCCCGGCCATCACCCACGTCCCCGCCATGTAGAAATCGTCCAGCCCTGGCAGCGTGCTGCTCATTCGGACGTTCATGGTCTGCGGAGTGGTTAGCCAGCCCAGCCAGGTGCCCTCCCAGTTCCCGGTGTAGCGCTCGAAGGTCACCGGCGTCGCCACATCCCGCATCTCCACCTGGGCCGCCAGCCCTGGGTAGCGGCGGTCAAGAATCGCAATCACCTGGTCGAGAACCTGCTCCTTCTCGGCTCTGTACCGTGCACGGTCTTGCTCCCTCAGAGCCCGCCAGTACCCATAGTTCGTCGGCAACAGCACTCTCAGCAGCGTCTTGCCCGGAGGCGCCAAGCTGCGATCAAAGCCGTAGATCAGCACCCCCAACCGCTTGCGCTGCCTACCGGCAATCGTGATCTCCTCGTCAAGGGGAAAGATGTCGCCTGCTACCGAGATTGGCACCCTCTCGAAGGAACGGGCCACTCCCACGGAGATGAACAGGATGGGAGCGTAGCGCGGCAGCGTGTCATAGTAGCCGCGGATTTCATCGTTGACGTACTTGCCCTCCAGCATGTCGAAGATTGTGGTGCGGCCATCAGCCGCGGAGATCACAATGTCGCCGTGGTGTTCCGTCCCATCCGCCAGCCGCACGCCAACGGCCCGGTTATTGTCCAGCAGGACTCTTTCGACAGCTCCCCGGTAGTGAATCTCACCTCCCAGGTTGAGGTAGCGCTGCTCTATCGCTTTGACAAGCTCCCAAAAGCCACCGACTGGATAGCCGGCTGATTTCAGGTGCATGAGGGAAAGGGCGCTCAGCACGGCCATGATCGACGCCTCAGGCTCAAAGAAGAACATAAAAGGCAGGCCCTCGCTCAAGACCTGGCGCAGGAAGGCGTTCTTGTATTGTGCTGCAAAGCTGCGCAGCGACATCCCCATCCACCTGCCCATATCCACCTGCACTTGGCGGCCTGTGAAGGCGCGCAGAACGTTGGCGAATTCTGCCGTTACCTGTCGGTCCTGCGGGGCAAGCTCTTGCATGTGCTGCTCCAGGCGGTCGATGTCCGTGTAGACAGTCAGCACCTGCCCATCGGCGCCCTCTATCCGCGCGTACTCTTCATAGTCGAGGACAGTCCGCCCCTGTAGCGCCCCTAGCTCGTGCCACATCCGGTAATAGTCCTTCTGCCCTGGCCCGGAACCCATGAGATAGCCGGGTGTGTCGATGGTATACCCCTTGCGTGTCCAGGCCGTGCACAATCCGCCAGGCTTGGTGTGTTTCTCAAAGATCTGGGTGCGATAGCCATTCATCTGGCCATAGCAGCCAGCGGACAGGCCCGCCATGCCGGCGCCGATGATGATGATTGATCTCTCTGCCATACTCGTCTCTACTTTCCTTGATCGGGCCGTGGAATCGGTCAATAGGCGGACCGCTGATGCTCGCTTGCATACCCCGACAGGCAGGAGACGGTTCGCCGAGTGCAAGGGAGCGGTTCATTCTGAGGATTGCTGTTGTTGGAACCGAAAGGCGGCGAGACCAGCTGAAGCCTGCGATGACAACCAACGTTCAACCGCTCGATCCGCCGAGGCCGGGACACCAGGTTGCGGTGTTGCGCTAGGTGATACGATTTGGTGGTCGGGAGTGGAATGGACATATCAGCGTGACGGGCCACCACTGCTGGGACACATGCGCGACTACGACGATTGGTGAGCCTCGATTCTACCACATCTCCGCGCTTCTCGCAACGCTGTCCAGAAAGCCATCCAAGATGCCCTGCGCATCTGCGGAGCTGCGACCACGGTGGGCAGCCCGCCAGGAAGGGTCGCAGCTTCTCCGAATCCCACCCCACAGACGGCGGGACTTGTGACCTTCGCGTTGGCGTTGCAGCTCTGACCTCAGCAGGTCTCCCCAATCTCTCGGCAAAGCGAAGAGCTCGCTCCCGGTGGCGCATGCCGCAGCTCGC
>JBFEPU010000343.1:0-2906 GCA_041549915.1 Anaerolineae bacterium
CCCCCAGACAGACCCACAGGTTGCGGCTCAAGAAGAACAGCAAAGCGATGACCAGCGCCAGGGATGCCCGCAGCCAGATCTCAGAAGCGCGCGATGCAGTGCGCCAGCTCTTTCGCCAGAAGGGGCTCAGGCTCCACTCGAGGTAGACTAGCCCCAACCCGAGGAACATTCCAGCATAGGCATCGTCCAGCATCACGGCCAGGGCGCCACGGTAGAACGCCCAGTGCACCTCCAGATAGAGCACGCTCACCAGGACGGCCCACCAATTTGAGGGGGCAAAGAGAAGCCTGGCGCTCCCATCACGCCGGTTGGCGGCTGCCCACGCCAGGATCAGGAGCAAAAGGGCAACGGCCCCCAACCCCAGGCCGATTCCTGCCGCCTCTAGCCAGCGCGTCAGCGGCCAGCGTTCGCCAAGGCCTACAATGCCCATGTCCTCCAACGACAGGAGACCCTGGTAGGGGTTGCGGGGCCAGCCACCCCAGGCCAGATAGGGGATTGCCAGTGCAAACAAAAAGCGCCCTGCCTGCACCAACACACGTGCGATGGGGCGGCGCAGCGATTCTCTGAAGGGCCAGAGGAGGTTGGATCCGACGGCATAGATCAATACCGATCCGCCGATCCAGGCCGCCAGGGGCGACGCGGCGACAGCCAAAGCCCAGCGCGCCAGTACACCGTCCATTAGGCGCTACTCCGTCCCCCCGTGGATGGGAACCAGAAGAGTCACTCGGGTGCCCTGTCCCGGACCAGACTCGATGTTCACCGTGCCCCCGATCAGGTCAGCGCGCTCCTTCAGCGTGAGCATGCCCAGGCTTCCTCTGGATCCGTAGCTATTCTCTACAGCCTCCACATCAAAGCCCAGCCCATCATCGAGCACCTCAGCCACAACCAGATCATCTTCCACTCTTAGGCGCACCATGATGATGGAGGCCTGGGCATGTTTCCTGGCATTGTTCATCGCTTCTTCCAGGATCGCAAACACCACCCCTGAAACCTCGAGGTCCAGGCACTCCTCAAAGCCAGATGCATCCACATGCACGGGCAGATTGTCCGTGTCCCGCACGTTTTCGGCATATTGCTCGAGCGCCGCAACCAGCCCTTCTGTCTCCAATATGATGGGACGCAGGGCGAAGAGCATGGACCGTATTTCCCTGACCGTGCGGTGCGCTAGATCTTCCAGCCGCTCCAACTCTGCCCGAGCGCGGTCCGGATCTCGATCCACGAGCAGCCGCGCAAAGTTGAGGCGCATGGCAATTGCGGCCACATCTTGAGTCGGCCCATCATGGAGCTCCCGCGCCAGCTTGCGCCTGGCCTCCTCCTCCTTGCCGACGATCTTGTCCCGTTCCTCGCGCAACGTCTGGTACAGGGTTGCGTTCTGAAGAGCGATAGTGGCCTGGTTGCAGAACAGAGTCAGCAGCTCTGTGTGCTCTGGGGAGTAGGCCCTGGACCTGACCGTTGCGAATAGGACGGCGCCGAACGTCTCGAACCCAGCACGCAGAGGCACACAGATCATCGACTTGCATTTCTGCAGTGTGTCAAAGTGCTGCAGCTCCGGATCGTTGCGAGGTGCTGCGCCGATCAGTGCAGTGGAGGAGGCAATGGCCTCAGCCACGATCCCCTTGCTCCCCCTGATACGACGCCTTTCGTCTGCACGCGTCACCAGATTTCGATGGGATGCGGGCCAGAGGTTACCTTCCGAGTCGTACAGCAGGACGAGGCCTATTGATTCCGCAGCGCGGTGTCCCAGTTCGCCGAAACCGAGGCGGCTTATGTCGAGAATGGCCTCCAGCACTCGCTCATAGTTCAAGGTGGCGCTCAAGGAGGAGGCAAGATCGTAGATCATCACCAGGCGATCGGGCACCGCCGAGTCCCCCCTGGAACGGGCAGCCACCGGCGAGCGTGGCACCCACTCCCCGATCACGCCCGCCCCGATGGCCGTAAGCATGTACAGAACGACGAACCAGCCGAGTTCGGAGAGGAGCTCAGTATGAGAGGCAGACTCCCAGGCAACAGCTACCGGCAGAACGGCATCCAGGATAAAGATGCCAGCTACGAGCGCACCCGCCTGCCAGTCGAACCGCAATGCGGCAATCAGAATGGGAAATACAGCGAAAACAAAGTAAAAACCAGCGCCTCCGCTGGGCAGGTGGAGCAGGGCGAGAACCGCTGCGGTATCCGCGCATAGCGTCAGAACGGGCAGTCCCCTGAAGTAGAGGCGCAGATAGATCATCAGCCCGATCGCCAGATTGTAGACGGCGACGGCTGCCAGAAACAGGCCCAACTCCGATGACTTGAGGCGATGTGCAGAGTCGAACAGACCTGCCAGCACCACAAAGGTAAGCAGCCCCCATCTCAGCAGAAAGATGGTGCGCTCGCCGGATAGTTGCCTCTGCCGTTCAGTCACTACGACTGTCCTTCCAGTGCCAGCATACTAGTCTGTGTCCTATTACGAGGCAGTGAGCTAACACGCGCGACGCGCACGGACCCGCTGAAAGACATGAGCCAAGCAGAGCTGCGCCCTGTTCGACCTGTACGCCACAGCCCATCAGCTAGATCACTGCCCCGGAACTAGCCTTTATTCCCAAAAAGCAAACCGTGGACACGCACCGCACGACAGCGCATGCAGTGGGGCCACGGCAGATGGTCCATCAGGTGGGCGAGAAGGGACTTGAACCCCCGACCTCGTGTATGTGAGACACGCGCTCTGGCCAACTGAGCTACTCGCCCCAGTAAGACGCATTATACCACTGCGGGCTGGAAAAGGCAAATGACCCGCGCGCAGGTGTTAGCCAATGGCGCACCATCCGGTCGACTCGGGCACCGGCCACCCCCGCAGTGAGGCGAAACTGTGGAACGCCGCTTACTTGAGGGTCTCTAGAATATCCTCCAGCAGATCATCATCCAGGAAC
>JBFEPU010000344.1:0-2894 GCA_041549915.1 Anaerolineae bacterium
CGCTTCCGGTCGCATCCCCTCTTCGCAGAGATGGACAGTGCCGAGCACCGATTCCACGAGGTGCCGTACACGCTGAAGCGAGACAATCAAGTGGAAAGCGGGATCATCGATGCGCTATTCCTGCACGATGGATCATGGACCATCGTCGAGTTCAAGACAGACCGCGTGAAAGACGAGCCCGACCTCGAACTACTACTGCAACGCGAAGGGCATCGGGAACAGGCGCAGCGCTATGTGGCGGCAGTAGAGCGGCTTCTGCACAAACGCCCCCGATTCATCCTGTGCATGCTCAACTACGCAGGAGGAATACACCTACTATCAGGCTAGGAACACTCGGAGCCAGCAGGGGCCAGGGCGGTTCCGCAGGCGTGAGCTTGCTGCAGACATCCGAATGTCTCAGTGAACCACGATTCGGAAGTGAGCGCTGGGACGCGGCGGCCACAAGCGAGACGAGCTAGGTCAACCGCTGGAGCCCCCAAGCCGTGGAGTTTGGATCTCACACTAGCCACCAGAAGCTGAGAAGAAGTCGCACTTCCCGTCTCGGATTCCCGGAACACGTCTGTTTCCTCAGCGCGCCCGATTTCGAAGACGAGGTGATGCTGGCCTGACGGAGACCACTGAAGCAGGAGAACTGGCAAGGGCCCAATGGTCAACACGATTGGCGAAGATGCAGAAGAGATCCTCGAAAAGGAATCTGTCGTCGGCGACCCAACAGCAGACGGTTGCTTGCTTGCCCTGGCAATGCTATGCGGGCGACTGGCTCAGGCGAGGGCTCGCCCCGCGGCCATGACCCGCCGTCGCCTGAGCCGCTTACAGAGGAGGAGACCTGTCTGTCAGGTGTACATGGCTTTTGATTGTGGCACTGAATGCGGGAATCCGCGTAGCCGCCTTTCCAATCGCCAGCTCGGGTCGCCCCACCTCCTGTGGCTTGAAGAACATGCGTACCGCGTCAGGGTGCCACATATGGGATGGTCATGGGCCCTTCAGGCAGGACACAGATGGTCGCCTCTGGTCCATACTTCTGCAGCAAACTCTCGACAGTCTCTTCAACTGAGCTGCAAGAGCGCAGCAGCGCCTGTTCAATAGTCTCCCTGTCCAGGTGCGAGCTCTTGACGTACACATCAGCCATTAGCTCAACCTGGGCCTGGACCTGCACCTGCCATTGATCCTGGCGCAGGAAGCCAGGCGACTCGACCATCGCCAGCAGTTCCTGCGGCGAAGACACGGCCTGCAGCAGCTGCCGGTATTCCCCATGATCGGGCACGCCGTCCCAGCACTCAGCGGCGATGACAATCGCGCCACCAGGCTTCACCACTTGTGCCGCTGCCGACATACCCTTCACCGCCTGGTACAGGTTCAAGTCTAGTGGGTACCCAGAGTTGCTGGTGAGGACGATGTCAAATGGCTCGGGCACTGGCACCATCGCTGTAGAACGAACGAATTCGGTGCCTGCAGCATGTGCCTCGAGCAGTTCTCCGGCAAAGACGCCGGTGATCTGCTTGTCACGGTTCAGCGAGACATTGAACAGGAAGGTGGGCGAAGTCATCAGCGCCACTTCGCGCATCTCCTCCCAGAGTGGGTTGCCCTCGGTGACGCCCCACGTGGCCTTGGGATCACTGATCATCTCAGCACCGTGGTTCTCCAACACACAGCGTTGACCCGCCAGGCCCGGAAGAACAGCCTTGGGGCCACCCGAAAACCCAGCGAAAAAGTGCGGCTCTATGAAGCCGGTCAGGATCCTGGCGCTGGCGCGCATGTATTCGGCGTTGACCCAGGCATCGTGTCCGAAGGTTGTCTTGCCCAGGTATTCCAGGTTGCCCTGATCCCAGGCATCATGCTGAACGATTCGGTAGTTGGCCACGATCTCGCGTCCGAGCATACCCACCAGCTCATCCTCGGTGTTCGGACGGTGAGTGCCCAGGCCGCTGATGAGCACGATCTGGTCACGTGGCACGTGGGCAATCTCATCGAGCAACACCGGAAGCATGAGGTCGCGAGGCTGCGGGCGGGTGAGGTCGCTGAATACCACTGCCACTGTGTCATCGCCACTCACCAGCTCCCGTAGGGGTCGGGTCCCAATGGGGGCACGCAGGCTGCTGCGCAATGCCTCCTTTTGATCGGGCAGCCCTGGAACATACTTTGGTTCCAGGATAGTGACGTTTTGGTCAGGCAGAGTTACGGACAGGCCCTCCTTGCCATAGGCCAGTTTCACCTTCATAGCTGTGCACCCCTCTCCTTGCCATGCCCCAGTCGACGTTGCTGATCAGGCTGGGGTCAGCAGTGCGAGCTGCCCCGAGCACCGGTCGCAGGTACGCGTCCACCACCTCCGCACTCGGCAGTGGCATGTTCTCCAGCTCCATCTGAGCTCTTTCGCCCTCCAGGAGTGAGTCCCGCTCTCCTCCCCTCCAACACGTCAGGTGCTTCTGCGCCTCAGCAGGCGCTGCACAAAGCGGTCGTAGCCGTCTGCAAACTGGGTGAGCGTGTTGTGTATGGGCGGCCACGCGACCACTGCCGCCTCATTCTCCAACTCCAGCGGAGTGCTGGGCCGAAAACGTTCGTCTTCCTGCTCAATCCAGGTCGGATCGGCGACATAGTAGGCTTGCTTGAAGATCTCGCTGTGGGCGAGAACGTCAAGCACCCTCTGAGGTACGGGTTCGGCAACCTGCCCTGGATTGAGCTCCATCTCCGACTCCAGGTCAAACGCATGGCGCACGTTGGGGAACACGGTGATGATGCTGACCCCCAGGTCCTCCGTTATGTCAGGATACGGGCTGGGAAGCCGCTCATAGCCAGCACCGTCCTTGTAGATACGCAGCGATGCCACCAGCGTCTTGATGTGATCGCCGTCATACGCCTTCGCCGCGAGCAGCCCCGTCAGTTTCTTGACGACCGCC